>JBICHS010000577.1:0-5593 GCA_043101135.1 Phycisphaeraceae bacterium JB051 | reverse complement strand
TAGTCGCTAACCCAATGATCGGTATCATCGACTATGGCATGGGTAATCTGCGCAGTGTGCAGAAGGCCTTTGAATCGCTTGGATCACAAGCGGCTATTCTCACCACCCCGGACATGATCGACGCGCAGGTGTCGCATCTGGTGCTCCCGGGTGTCGGTGCGTTTGGCGATGGCATGACCCACCTGCGTGATCGCGGCTGGATCGACCCCATCAACGATTTCTACCAGTCCGGCAAGCCCATGCTCGGTATCTGCCTTGGCATGCAATTGCTTATGGACAGTTCCGAGGAAGACGCTCCGTCCAAGGACGAGCCGATCCCCGGGCTTGGCATGGTCAAGGGCACCGTCAAGCTCTTTGCTGGTGATGCCTACGGCCCGGGTAAACTCAAGGTCCCGCACATGGGCTGGAACAGCCTCAATATTCAGCAGGATGTTTCGCTCTTTGCAGACGCGCCTGAAAATCCCCATGTCTACTTTGTGCACGGTTACTATTGCTCCCCAAGTGACAGCAACGTCATCATTGCCACCACGGATTACGGCTCACCGTTTTGTTCGAGCCTCAAACAGGACAACCTCTGGGCCACGCAGTTCCACCCTGAGAAGTCACAGCGTGTGGGCCTGAAGATGTTGGAGAATTTTGCAGCATGTTAACCAGCCCGTCATTGTTTGACCTGCCGCATCCCGTCAAAGGCGATGTGGCTTTCCCATTGCTCGCTGCCCCCGATAGCTACGTCGCATGTCAGTGGGATTTGGAAGAGCATCCCGAAAAACGTGCCCACTGGATCGGCCTGTTCCGCACGCATTTTGACTCTCTTGAACAGCAGGCCATCGCAGAAGCAACCGAACGTGGTGAGTCCGCCGATGCCGTTAAACCCAAGCTGGCGATCGCGCGTGAATTGTTCATGACGTATCTGGATCAGATCGAAGCCAACCCCACGATCTTTGGCACGCTCTACATCATTCAGATTTGTTTCGCCCGTGAAAAAGCATTGCGTGAAGCAGGCATTGCTGACCCTTACCGCTTAGCCAAAGCCAAGGAAAATGAGGCAGCACTCAAGCTCCTACCAGCCTTGTTTGAAGAACTCGATAGCCTGCCCGATCCTGAAAAAGCCCAACAGGTCATGCGTGGCACCTTCGCTGGCAACATCTATGATCTTGGCGCAACCAAGACTGTCGAACTTTTCAAGGATGGCAAGCCTGTCGACTTCCACGACGTCCGCAACAAGCTTGCCCCGCGTCCCTGGCTTGTCGATGGCTTGGACGCATGGTCAGAAAAAATCACCAGTGAGAAACCTTACACCGCTGCTGCCGTTTTCGTGGACAATGCCGGCTGTGATGTCATCCTTGGCATGATCCCATTCGTGCGTGATTTGCTTCAACGGGATATCAAAGTGGTGTTGACCTCCAACTCCTACCCCGCGCTTAACGACATCACGCACAGCGAACTGGTTCCCATCATCAACAGCATTGCTCAATGGGATCAAACCATCAGCAAAGCTTTGGCCGATGACCGACTCCGCGTCGTGCCTTCGGGCAATGGTGCGCCGTTGATCGACCTTGCTCACGTTGGCGAAGAACTCGTCGATTCGGTCAATGAGTTGGGCGTTGATCTGGTCGTTCTCGAAGGCATGGGCCGTGCGATTGAAAGCAATCTCAATGCACAGTTCACCTGTGATTCACTGAATATTGCCATGATCAAAGACACCGGCGTTGCCAGTGCTTTAGGTGGTAAGGTCTACGACCTGCTCTGCAAGTATCAGCAGAAATAAGTGAGGCAAACTCAGGCGAGCTGCGTCGTGATGAAGCGAAGCTTAACTCGGATAGCGTTATTTGTTTTCCGCCGCAAGCAAAGTCTTGACCGTCACCATTTCCAAGCCCGCAGCCTTGATGCGTTTGATCATCTCCGGCATGACGTCATAGGTCTCCTGACGCCATGAGTGCAGCAGAATGATGTCACCAGCTTGGATGTTGTCCGTGGCGCGGGTGAGGATATGCTCGGCGTCTTTTTTCTTATCCCAGTCATCGGTGTACTGGCTGGCATTGATGCTCGGGAGTTTGAGTTCGTCCAGCACTTCCCAGACTTTGTCATCATGAGCAAGGTACGGTGCACGGAAAGTCACCGGCGTGACGCCCACGGTGTCGGTGACGATTTTCTGGGTTGACACAATTTCCTCACGCACGGCATCGACGGTCTCGCACTTGGGCAGGTTAGCATGCGTCCTGGAATGGTTGCCAATCTCATGGCCCTCAGCAATGATCCGCTTGGCGACTTCGGGGAATGCGGTCACGTTATTGCCTTTGACAAAGAACGTTGCCTTGACATTTTCCTTAGCAAAGAGCTCGAGCAGCTTGGGAACCATCTTGGCATCCGGGCCATCGTCAAATGTCAGGCAGACATACGGCTTGTCGGTGTTCACCCGACCATAGGGTTTGTGATTCGTCTGGGCGTTCGCAGTGCTCATCATCAATCCAACCAGTAAAAGAACCAAGGGAAAAACTTTGCCAATCATGTGAAACTCCTGGTGTGTAATGTCGAATGGCAGGGCGAACCATTGTACTGCAATTATCTCAGACCTGATGCGACATGCGGTAACGCCTGGGTGTCATTTCCGTATGACGTTTGAAAATCCGGTGAAAATGTTCCGCCGACTCAAACCCGCAGTCCAGGGCAATACTCAAAACCGTGTCATTGGTTTCGATCAGTAATCGCTTGGCAAGACTCAGACGAATCTGATGCAGGTATGTGGTCACCGAAACGCCTGTCTGTTTCCGAAATTCACGAGCCAGATGCGATGATGAAACGTGGCAATGCTCAGCGACATCCTTAAGGCTCAACAGTCCCGTTGCTTTGATATGCAGCAGATCAATTGCCTGACGTACCAGTTGGTTTTGTGTTTCAAAAATCAGACTTTCTGCAGGCAGGGATACCCGTAAATCCGTCACCGCATCCATCACCACACGCTCAAAATCACTGAACGCATGTGTCGCGTAGATACGCTGGATCGCGCGCGTGAAGACAAAGGAAAGCTGTGCCTGGACATCAGCAGGGCGGGTGATACTTGAAATGAACTCCACGATTTTTCGGCGGACATCATGTAGGTGATTGCGATGTCGCAGGAGCACGATCTGCAGCCAGAGATTTACCGTGGGTTGCCAATTGGGTTGGTGTTGTTGCACCTGCGTGACCGCCAAACGTCGCGTGTCGATTTCATCCTGCAGGCTCGGTGGCTCGCGATTCGGGTCGGCCTGCACCGCATTGAGTTCCAGCTCGCGCAGTACGATGATGGATTGCTGAATGCTGTTAACCCATGACGCGGGATGCTCGCAGGGATAGAACTTGCCACTGAGCTTAAACAGCTTGGCAATTGCTATTTCCAATGCTGCGTTGTCCGGCTGATCACTGAATAGATACAACAACCCGGCATGTAGATTCAGCAGTTTGACGACATGATTTTTAAGCCGTGATAGCTTGCGTGCTGAGAGGGCATTCTCGGGCAATCTCACAGTGATCACAGTATGAGGCCAAGCCAGTTGCGCCCGACTCACCCACTTGCGAACTTGGGCTGGCGTCGGTTTGGGGCCCCCGAAAATGGCTTCAGACAGGAATCGGCTGTGTTCTGGTTTGAGATCAAAATCAGTCATAAACTGGCATCAATATACCATGATTGTGACAAATAGTGGCGGTAATATGTGTTTGTGATTCAAAGTCGAATCCGACCTCATGACCCATTTTGATCTGGATAAGGAACACCTCATGTCCGCCCAAGCCGCTGCCGCGACACTGTCGCGCCCGTCGTTTACGCCCATTGATCCTACGCCTGAGCAACTCGAAGGCGTCGCATTTACCCGGCCGCGCCCGCGTGAATTGCAACACGCGCTGACACCCCAGCAACTCGAGTTTTTCTGGGCTAACGGTTACGTCTCACTGCCCGGACTCTTTACTCATGATGAAGCGATGGCTTGGCAGGAAGCATCCGACCGGATCTATCGCGACAAGCTTGTTGATCCGATGAATGTCCGTTACGACTTTGCGGAGATCAAGGATGCAGACGGTAATGCCACCGATGAGAATGTGCTCTGGAAGATCGACCCGTTTCATGATCTTGATCCGTCATTTCGTCGTGCGGTTTTTGACCGTCGTATTCTTGACGCGCTGGCAAGTATCTATGACGGTCGCGAACCACGCCTGTTCAAAGACAAACTCATTTACAAGCCGCCACACACGCATGGCAATGGTCTGCATCAGGACTACAACTGGTGGCAAGGCTACTGCACCAGCCTGATCTCCGTTGCTGTCTCCATTGATCCGGCAACCGAAGAAAACGGCTGCACGGTTGTTTACCCGCGCGATCCGCGTGAAGGATACATCGGTGAGTTGGGCACGTTTGAACACAAGATCGCCGACAGTGTCAATCCCAATGCTGCGGTGAAGAACATTGCCAAGCCCGGCGATGTTTTACTGTTCCACTGCTTCACACCCCATGAAGCTGGCCCCAATACCACGGATCATGTCCGCCGTCAGATGTTCCTCACGTACAACGACTCAGCCGATGGCGAGCATTACTTCTCACATCGTGAACACTACTTTGAGTATTACAAGCAGGGCCACTACAAAGAAGAAGACCGCGAGCGCGTTTTCTTTGAGTAATCGTTGTTGATGTAGACAAAAGCCGTGTCGCTCCTGCGGCACGGGTAGCATCAAATCCATTATGCATCAAAACCACCCGCGACTCAGACAAGTCGCGGGTTTTTATTTTAAACAGTGGTTTCTTCGGTGATCAGATCAAGCAAAGCCTGACGTAATTGCCTGGTGATCGGGCCCGCATTCCCATCACCGATGGTATGCTTCTCCACGCTGGTGACCGGCAGGATATGCCAGCTTGAGTTGGTCAGAAAGACTTCGTCTGCATCGATCATGTCTTCGACGGTGAGCATGCGTTTGACCACACGCATTTCCAATTTCTCAGCCAGTTCAATCACGGCTGCGCGCGTCACGCCCGGCAACACCGGCGCGGGCAAGGCTTGTTCGACTTCTTCGCCATGTGCGTAAGGCGTGAACAAGCTCCCATCCTTGACCAGGAACAGGTTGGAGATCGCGCCGGAAGCAAGATGGTTGGAGACGTTAAGCCAGATCGCTTCACCGGCCCCGACACTGGCTGCCTGACGCAGGGTTCGCAGACGCGGCCAGTAGTTAAGCGTCTTGTGACCTGCCATCGGATCAAAGGGGTTACTGCCAGCGGGGGCGATGAGCACGGTAATCCCCGTTTCAAAATAGGCCGGGTCATAGGCGGTTGGGGGGCTTGGGACAATGAGCAGCGTCGGCATCGGCGGGGCGGGTTGATCGCCCTTGAGCATGCTCACACTGCCTGCTGTCAAGGTCAGGCGAATCCGTGCTTCGGTCAGCTCATTGTGGGCCAATGTCGTGTTGACGGCATCAGCCAATGAGGCGGTGTCGAGCTGGGGGGTGAGCCCCAGTGATTCGGCGCTAACTTTTAATCTTTCAAGGTGTTGCTGTAATCGGAAAACCTTGCCGTTAATCGCTGACATGGTTTCAAAAAGACCAACAGCGTGTTGGAAGCCCGCATCGTGAATTG
>JBICHS010000576.1:0-3490 GCA_043101135.1 Phycisphaeraceae bacterium JB051 | reverse complement strand
AATCCGATGAAGAAGCGGCCATGCAAACGCTCATCAATCAATTTGGCATGACTGAAAAACAGGCCGATGCTGCACAGCGAATCAATTTCGTTGATGGGTATCTGCATCTGTCGCGCAAGGCCTTGGAAAAATTGTTACCGTTCATGGAACAGGGCATGGTTTACCAGGCGATTGATGAAACCAACTCGGCCATGCACGCTGCGGGTTACATGCGCCGCGATCAACTCAAACGTCGTCTCTTTGACAAGCTCCCCCGCCAGGATGCGTTTAATTGCCCGTTGGGTGACATCCCCAATCCCGTGGTCAAACGGACACTCACGGAGTTGCGTCGTGTGATCAATCGGATTGTCAAGGAATACGGATTGCCCGATGACATCCATCTGGAAATGGCGCGTTCGGTGAGCCAGGGATCACAGGCTCGCAAGGAAGCCAGCCGGTTCCGCAGCGAGCGTGAGAAGATGCGCGATGACGCGGCCAACGAAATTCGCAAGCTCGGTTTTAAGGCCACGCGTACCACCATCACGCAATACCTGCTCTGGCAACAGCAGAATCACGAGTGTATCTACACTGGTCAGAAAATCTCCGTTAGCCAACTCTTCTCCGGTGAAGTCGATGTCGATCACATTCTGCCCAAGTCCCAATCACTGGATGACTCGCAATCCAACAAGGTGCTCTGCTTCCGAAAAGCCAATGCCGCCAAGAGGCAACGCACTGTCTACCAATGGTTAGCCAACACCGACAAACCGCAGTTCGATGAAATCTGCGTTCGTGCTTTGTCGTTTGTAAAAAATCACGGCTTTCCCTTTGGCAAGTACAAAAAACTAATGCAGAAAACCGTCGATGTCGACAGCTTCATTTCCCGACAGCTCAACGACACTGGCTACATTGCCAAGGCCACGCGTCAATATCTGGCTTGCCTGTACGACAATGACAAACACATCCTCGGTCTCAAGGGGCAACACACTGCCACGCTCCGTCGGCATTGGGGCTTAAACAACATTCTCCGCCAGGATGATCTGGATCTGAAAACGCGTGATGATCACCGTCATCATGCCATTGATGCGATCGTGGTTGCAGCCACCGATCGATCACGTTTGCAGGCTTTATCCAAAGGTTATCAGGAAGAGGAGTTGATCGATTTTGAAACGGGTGAAGTGGGCTTTAAGCAAGTTCACCGTGGTCCCAAACTTGATGATCCATGGGATAACTTTCGCGATGATGTGGAAAAAGCGGTCAACCCAATCAACGTCTCGTATCGGGTTAATCGCAAGGTCAGCGGCGCATTACACGAAGACACGGTCTATGCACCTGTCATACAACCAGATGGTCATATTCTGCCCAATACGTTTGTGGTTAGAAAACCTTTACTGAGTTTAACTGCCAATGAAATTGAAAAAATCAGAGACAAGGCAATTCGACAAATCGTCATCAAAGCACTGGCAGATCATGGCATTGAAATCGGTCGTAAAAAGACAATCGATAAAAAGAAATTCGAAGAAGCCCTGAAGAATCTTAAAATGCCGTCGGGAGTTCCCATCAGAAAAGTGCGTATCTTCAAGGAAGATCAGACCATTCAACCCATCCGACAGGTCAAAGCCGACAAGGCTGACGATCCGACTCGCGTTGCTCATGTCAAGCCCGGAAGCACCCATCACCTTTGTCTTTTTGAATGGGAAGAAAACGGCAAAACCAAACGCGACGCGGTCTTCGTCACACAGCTCGAAGCCATCAACCGTATCAAACGCCAAAGGCAATTCGTCAACGAACAGATCGCTCAATGCAAAGATATCCCCACACAAAAGCAAGCACGAAAAAAACGCTACAGTCAATTGTATGAACAAGCTGCCACCCGTTTCCCACTCATCGACCGTAAACATCCCACACGTCAGAATGCACGATTTGTCATGTCGCTGAGTTCGGGGGAAATGGTACTCAGAAAGATGGATGGCCAAGAACAATTGCTAGTGTACAACTCTGCCGCGTCCACCACACAGCAAATGCTCTTTTACAACCACACGGACGCCAGACCCAAAAGCGGACCTAAAGAATCGGCAAAAAAGAAGATCAGTGCCAAGCCCAACACATTGAACGCCCGTAAAGTCACCGTCGACCCCTTGGGCAATATCCGTTGGGCGAATGATTAAATCTTGTGAATGAAAGTGAAGTCCGGGGATGATCAAGCATACTATTGAAATATCGCAGCAGCCCATGCACTTAACCAGTCGGCACGGCCAACTGCTGCTTGAGTCCTACGACCAACCCGATGCCAAGCCGCGATCAATCCCCTGTGAAGATATCGGCATCGTCATCATCGATCATCCCCGGACAACCTATTCACATGCTGCACTTAAAACCTTACTGGACCATGATGCTGCCATCGTCATTTGCGGCGACAATCACCAGCCCAACGGCATCATGCTGCCCCTCTCCGAGCACAGCCAACAGGTCAGCCGTTTGCAGGAGCAGATCAATCTCACCAAACCGACCTGCAAAAAACTCTGGAAGCAAATCGTTGTCGCCAAAATCAAAGCTCAGGCATGCAATCTCCCCGATCATGCCAAGGGAATCAACACGCTCAAACAATTGGCCGCAGATGTGAAATCTGGCGATCCACAAAACCACGAGGCCCAGGCCGCAAGAGCCTATTGGGCCAACTGGCTAACAGACTTACCCAAACACAACACATTCAAGCGCGATCAAAACGGCCACGACCCGGCCAACGCGTTTTTGAATTACGGCTACGCCATCCTCCGCGCAGCGGTCGGGCGTGCCATTGTCTCCGCCGGCCTTCATCCTGCCCTGGGTATCCATCACCACAATCGCTCCAATGCCTTCTGCCTCGCCGATGATTTGATGGAACCCCTTCGTCCACTAGTTGACCGGCGTGTTCGTGAATGTCTTAAACGCGACCGTGAAAAACTCGATCAATTGACAAAAGCCTATCTACTCGAACTACTGGCCGAACCGGTGCAATACGAAAAACAAACTGGCCCATTGATGGTTCAACTGCACCGTTATCTGGCCTCACTGGTCAATGTCTATCAGGGGCAATGTAAAAAGCTGCCGTTTCCAACAGCTTTGCCATTGCCATGAATATTGGAAATATCAATGTATCTCAGTGGATATCGCTGTATGTGGATTATCACCATGTTCGACCTGCCGACGGATACCAAGCTGGCCCGTCGACAGTACGCGCAGTTTCGTAAAAATCTCATCAAAGATGGCTTTACCATGATGCAGTTCAGTGTATATACTCGACATTGTGCCAGCGAAGATAATGCACAGGTCCACATCACCCGCGTTCAGCAAATGATTCCGCCACAAGGAGAAGTTCGAATTGTCCTCATCACCGATAAACAATTTGAGCGAATGCGCGTTTTCTGGGGCAAAAAACGAAAAAAACCCGAGCCGCCTCCTCAGCAACTCGAGCTTTTTTAGCCTGTTGATTACCCGCAAACCTTTTTGTTAAAGCCAATTGCTAGGGAAGTAT
>JBICHS010000575.1:0-2636 GCA_043101135.1 Phycisphaeraceae bacterium JB051 | reverse complement strand
TAACGCGGCGGCTTAAACTCGGGCCGGTGAAAAATATTGTCGCTGCGTGTGCATCGGGTTTGTATGCCGTGCATCACGCGCGTCAGATGCTCATGATGGGGCAGGTCAAACGGGTGTTGGTGGTGACCGCTGAAGCAGCATTGTTGCCACACTTCATTGCGAGTTCTCAGCGGTTGGGCATTCTCGCGAATCTGACCAAGGCTGATTATGTCGGTCGCCCGTTGGATGAAGCGCGAGATGGATTCATGCTTTCGCAAGTCGGTGGGGCGGTCCTGCTTGAAGCGACAGACAAGCTCAAGCACGGTGATTGGCAACTGCTCGATACGGCTGTCGGATGTGAAGCGTATGACATGATCCGACCGGCGCCAGGCATGCCGGTGTTAACGCGGATGGCCCAGCAGCTTATTGGTGATCGTCACATTGACCTGCTTCATCCCCATGCCACCGGCACGCGTGATCAGGATCCCACGGAGCTATCGGTGTATCGCAAGCATGCACCCGATAGCGATGTCTATGCCAACAAGGGCGCGCTGGGACACACGTTGGGCAGCAGTGGTTTGGTGTCACTGGTGCTCGCATGTTTGTGCGCCAAAGCCAAACGCCGCCCGCCGATGCCTTGGTTACAGTCACCGATTGAGCCTCAGATTGAAGCGCGACTTAAGCAGGGCGATTACAGCACGCACGCGATCTTTGCCACCGGTTTTGGTGGCCACGTTGCCGGCGCTGTGATGGGGCGTGTGTGATTCGGCGTGTTTCGCGTGAATTAGCGATTTATACGAATCAATTGCACATTGTCTTTGCTTTTGTCATTCCCGCCTGCGCGGGAGTGACGAAATGTGAAAATTGAATCATGGAACTTCGCCAGTTTTCCAACACCAAACACGAAAAAAACAAGCATCGGTTTAATGCCGATGCTTGCTTTGTTTTGATTGGATGTATGGATCACCGATTTGAGAATTTTATACTCACTCGACGATCTGATCCTTGAAGGCTTCTTTGAATTCGTCGAGTGAATTGAAACCTTCGGGGAGTTCGGCTTCGTCAGCAAGCAATGCAGGAATGCCATCGATGATGGGGTATTTGAGCCCGCCAACTTCGGAGACCAGATGTTGACCTTCCTGTCGGAGTTTGGATCGGGTCAGTGGGCAGACGACACATGCCATGACGGCCGGGTCGATGGTGGGGGCTTGGGGGCTTTTTGGTGTTTCGGGGGTGTTACTCATGATGCACCTCAAGCGTGAAAAAGCAATGTCGAAATCATGTCACAGAGGCGATCACCACGACGACGGTAGTTATGGTAATGCTCATCAATCTGAGCCAGGATTTGCTCGGTGTCGATACCGCTCTTGGCTGAGAAGTGATTTTTGATCAGATGCTCCAGCTGTTGGCGGTTCCATTCAAAATGGTACTGGAAGGCGTAGCAGGTCATGCCGACGCGGAACGCCTGATTCTTGCAGGCCAGTGAGCCGGCCAGTGGGGTGCTCTCGGGCGGGAGTTGTGTGACTTCCTGACCGTGCATGTGAAATTGCATGCTGTCCCAGGCCTGTCCTGCGAGCAGGGCATCGGTGGTGCCGGGGAAGGCAAGCTTGACGTTATGCCACCCCAGTTCAGGGGCTTGCATCTTGCCGACTTCGCCGCCTAATGCCGCTGCGATGAACTGAGCGCCAAGGCAAATCCCGACGATCGGCAGGTTACGTTCATAGGCCTTCTTGATCAGGTCGATCTCCGGTTTCATCCACGGGTATTCGTCCTGTTCGTCGACATTCATGGCCCCGCCCATGATCACCAGACCGGTGATGCCGTCCAGATCGTCAGGCACGTGTGCGCCCGAATCGTAGAGTGGCACAGTCTTTAGGACATGCCCACGCTGTTGCAGAAATTGCCCGAGAACCGATGAGGGCTCATGCTTTTCATGTTGGAAGACTAATATGCTCATGGCAAAAGGATTGCCGGATTTGGGCGATCTGTCAAGCTGAGAAGATATGGTTTAGTGAGATTGAAATATTCTTAAGCCAGGGGTTGTGCGCTGCTCGCGTCTGCGACGCTGCGCTGCTGGGCAACCCCCGGACCCCCGAAAGGCAAAAAGGCAGCCAAGTCATCAAGGCAGCATTCTGACAGATTGAACGAATCTCACCTTGGTGACCGATAACAACTCTATGGCCAAGTTTGACACCATGATCCTTAACTCCGGCGGGCTGCGCAGTCTCGTAGTCACTGCCATGGCGGTGCGTGAGATGGATCCTGAACTGGTCGCGTTGGTTCACTATGCCCAGCGTCAGCCCAACAGCCGACATCGCACTCAGATGATGGAGAAACAGGCTGAGCACTTTGGCATCAAAACCATCGTCCGCAGTGAGATGGCAAGTTTGATCCCTCGTCCCGGGACCGCGGTGCGGGATGACAATGATCCGTCACCGCCGACGTTTTACCGTCCACAGATCATGCTCGCAGCTTTGGCGCAGGCCATTGAGTACAAGGTCAAGCGACTGATCATTCCCTATCAGTGCAATGCTGTCCATCAGCAGATTGCCAAAATCACCGAACAGGCCACATTGGTTCAGCACACCGCTGAGTTGGACTACGAAGGCGAACTGCCACCGTTGGACATGCCTATTCTGGATATGACCGACCGCCAA
>JBICHS010000574.1:0-4557 GCA_043101135.1 Phycisphaeraceae bacterium JB051 | reverse complement strand
ACTTACGTTTACCTGCCTGCATCGGCTGTCGAGAAGGTCGACTTCAAGCCTGCAGTCGCTGAGACACCTGTCACACCGGAACCTGTTAAGCCGGTGGTGACCGTTGCAACCCCCAAGCCTGCTCCCAAGCCGCAGCCGACGACGACTGCGCAGCCTGATTTTGTGATTGAAAAGTCCGAGCCGATTGTTGCTGAAACGATCACCATGCCGGACCCGGAAAAGACGGTCATTACCAGCACGCCCAAGCCGGTGGTCAATGTGGCTGTCACACCTGAACCCAAGCCTCAGCCCAAGCCCGTGGTGGCACCCAAGCCTATCGAAACCGTTGCCGTTGCCCCTGTGGTTGCTCCCAAGCCTGAACCTAAACCGGTTGCTACACCACAGCCAACGCCGACTCCCAAGACGGTGGAAATCACCGAACCGGCTTTGCGTCCGTTGGTGATCAACAAGCCGCAGCCCGGTGATGCTTCGACTTCCACACCTGCAGCAACAGTTACAACCGTGGACACGACCCCGCAGCCGGTGGTTGTGACAACGACCCCATCGGTGACCGCGACGCCTGCACCAGTGACGACGACGACTTCGACGGTTCGTCGCGCCACGCCGCCGATTCCTGACACGGAGACCCCGCCGGACTTTGAAGGCTTGCCGATGCATGCCGCCAACCCGAATGTGGCTCCAGCGCCGCAACCGGTTGCCGTGGTTACGCCTGCCCCGCAGCCTCAGCCGGAGTTCACGCCTTCGCGTCCTTCAGCCGTTGATGTGTCGGTTGCCGATACGTCTTTGCCTTTGAACACTGAGGAACTGGTGGTGGACAAGCCTGCTTCCACTGGCGATCGTCTGGATGCAACGGTTCCCGCGAAGCCGGAATTGCCGGTGATGAATGAGGCGAGCACATCTGTTGCGACGGTTGAGGTGCCCGCGTTTACGGCTGCCGAATCTCAGCCTGTGAATGATGGGACTTTGCCCGCGGTCCAGCAGCCGGTGACCATCACGCCCGCGCCTGTTGCAGCACCCGTTGCAACGGTTGAAGCAGCGCCTGCTCCAGCTCCGGTTGCTCAACCTCAACCCGCAGTTGCCCCCAAGCCGACGGTTAACCCGCTGCTTGCCACCCGTGACTACTTCAAGCCGCAGTCCGAGATGCTCGTCAAGCTTGAGGATCGGTTGGTCGAAGCCTACAACGAGCCGTTGGATCAAATCCCGTTGGACAACTACCTCAATGCCTATCAGCAGATCGGCAATCTCACGGCTTTGTCCATCCATGATCAACGCATCGTTCAAGCACGTGAACTGATGATCAAACGCGATATCCAGTTGGCCAAGGCGCTGCGTTCCATTGGCACGGTTCAACGCTACACGCAGCCCGAACCGGTGGCTGTTGCCCCGACACCTGTGCAGGCGCCTCAGCCCACCGAGACGACCTACGAAATGTCAGGTCAACTGCTGGCAAGTGCCTTGTACGATGGACAAAATCTGCCACGCCTGTATCGTCTGGTGAATCCGGCGCAGCCGACGGTGACATTGATTTATGTCCGTCCCAGCGACAAGCTCAACCCCTCAGCCTATCTCGGCCGAACGGTTGGCATTAACGGCCAGATTCAGGTCGATGATGCATTGAACCTTCGCCTGATGGATGTCGAGGAAATCGGGCTGCAATAAGTTTGAAAGCCAAATCAAAACCCAAGACGCAGGAATGGACCTTGATCCGTTCCTGCGTTTTTTTGCGCGTCAATGACATTACGTCATGCTACGGCGCCCAAGGCAATTTTTTGCCACAGATACACACAGATGAACACAGATAAAGGCAATAAACCTCAGCGAACCTGTCTTGAATATCTGTGTGTATCTGTGTTCATCTGTGGTTTAAATTGCCTTGAACACCAGCATCGTTTGATCCGCCATGCAGCGATTCGCGCAAAGCGTGAGAATCTTGCAACTTGAGCTTCACAGATGCCCGGTAAATTCCGTATACTGTGTTCACCCACCTGTTCCGACTTTACTGTCCACTGAGGATGGCTCCATGCACATCATGCCACGTTTTTCCCGACCGGTCTGTTTGTTCCTTGTTCTTGCTTTGACCGCTGCCATGTTCACCGGTTGCGCCAGCAAGCAGTCAGCTGAGCAACAACAGGTTGCCACCAAGGTCGAGCCCCAGAAGAAAAAAGGTTTGGAACTCAACCCGCTCAAGTGGCCGTGGAACCCGATGGAATGGAGCACGTACGGTTTTCGTGAGAAGTACAACTTCAAGGTTGGCAACATGTGGGTCATCAAACCCCCGCGTGAACTCAACCCCTCGCAGATCGTCGTCGTCCGCCAGTTGGCCAAGGTGCCTGATCAACCTCAGACCCAGCCGACGATCAACATGCTCTATGACGATTATGTTGGGCAAAAGGAAATCGGCAAAGTGGATGGCGTGAACAGCACCGTCAGCAATGAGCCGGCAGCCCAGGGCATGCAGATGCTCGTGATTGATCTGGTCACCTCCGATGCCCTGCTGCGTGATGCCGATGGCAGAGAGTATCCCAGTGAAGTTGATCCCGCATTGACCCGTAAGCTCATCAACCTGACCATGGAACGCGACTTCATCGCGGCCCGCAAGACCAAGCTTAAAAACGTCAACGAAGATCAATGGGCTTACCGCACCGTCATTCAGGAAGCTGGCAGCGATGAAAAACCGCTGCGTCGCAATTGGAAAGTCTCGGAGAACACGAATAATCCCAATCTCACCGAAGTGCAGCGTCTATTGACCAACGCCTTCGAAGTGGCCCACCGCGCGGTGCATCCGCTCAGTGAATCGGTTGATTTGCTTAAGTGATGCTCACGATTGTTGAGTGAAGGGGGATTCCTCATGTCTTTGTGAGCCGGGCTGTGTCAGCCCGGAGCCCGGACCGACTCGACACGAGCCGGCTCGTTGATGCATGGGCATGATATTGTCTGGGGTGATATGTGATGTGCGAAACCGAAACACAAGCCGTTGAAGTCGAAAAGAAATTCGGCCGCGTTGTTGGGCATATCTGGTTGGCATTTCTTGTTTTGGTGATCCTCTTTTTCGATGGCTGGTTTCTCTGGGGGGTTCGTGAAATCTCGCAACGCTACACCGGTGAACTGACGATCACGCGGGGACATGAACTCTGTGAGATGTACATGATTCAGGCGGTTTTGACACTGTTTATCTGGATCGCAGCCGGGGCAGCATTGTTGCTGGCAATCACATTACTCCTGAGACGCAAAACCTTGCGTTGGCGAACGCTCCGGTTATGTTTATTACTGATCCTCTTTGCTGTGGGATTGTGGTGGGGCGTGGGGACCAAACCATGGTTGACCGATTCGATTAATGGCTTGATCGTTGAGCAGGGACACATGCTTTCCCACGGCCAGAAAACCGGGAATGATTTGGCAAGACGTTAAAAATCTCACACCCGGGATTGCCAACTGGCGATGGATCGTTAAGCTAACGTGTTACTCATATCAGCAAGGCACCCAATCGCTGATTGACTGACTTTATGTCACGGATCGATTCATGTTGGATCCGAAGGTGACTATTGCTGAGATGGGTTTGAGTGATTTTGGAATTTTGAGAACTTTGATTAAGACCACAAGGAGCCCCCATGGACTTCCTGACGCCTGAAGACAAGCAACGACTTGATGAGCAATTGGCCCAACTCATTGCCAACCGCCCGGTGATTACCCAGCGTATTGCTGAGGCCCGCGCCCTGGGGGACCTCAAGGAGAATGCCGAGTACCACGCAGCTCGTGATGAGCAGGGGATGCAGGAAGCGGAAATCCGTCGATTGACCGAGCGTTTGAAAAATGCCCAGGTGACCGGCGATGTGGACATGCCTGATGATGTGGTGTTCATTGGTTCGATCGTCAAGCTCAAAGACCTTTCAGATGGTACTGACGATCTGTACAAACTCATGGGTGAAACGACGGGCAATTTCGATGCAGATGAAATCGAAGTGTCGGTCAACAGTCCGATGGGTGAAGCGCTGATGAAGGCTCGCGTGGGTGAGACGGTCCGTGTGGACCTGCCACGTGGGGTCAAGCGTTTTGAAATTCTCGAAATCCTGTAGCCAAATCCCCCATTTCAAGCCGATAATAGGAATAGGATCCGTGCAGGGTCGGTAGTTTATCCTGCACTGGAGCGTGTTTTGCTATGGATTTAGGGGTTAGACCTTGGTCTATCCCTGCCACGGCTGTGACATGTATTGTGTAGGTTCAGTCAGAGTAAGCTCTGGCATTGATCTTGCACATTATCGGACAGACAGACGTTTGTTCGAACTTGCGAGCACTACGACTAAGAATTGAATGTATATCGGTTTACGCCAAAGGGGCACGAAGATGAACAAGCTGCCACAATTGACTTTGACACTGACGGCAATGCTGGGATTTTGCGCATTACCGGCTGGGGCTCAGTACCAGTTGGACAACAATCTCGAGCAGTCTTCGGGCGAAATCAACCCGCAGGCCACCAATGTGGACTACGGCTCACGCAACGATATCGTCTACGGCAACATCAATGCTGGCAAGGGGTTCCGTGGCAATCTGGACTACGGT
>JBICHS010000573.1:0-9483 GCA_043101135.1 Phycisphaeraceae bacterium JB051 | reverse complement strand
AAACTTAACCTGTCCATCGGGACGGTCAGTCGTTCGCTGCGTGATAGTCCTGAGATACCACCAGCAACGCGGCAACGGGTACAGAAGCTCGCCTCGGAGCTCAACTATCGGTTGCCCGGGTTCAACAAGCGACCTCGCAGTGAACGTGCCCGGTCGGTGGGGGTGTTGATCCAGAGTGATGCGGATGTCTCGGCGTTGCCCACGACGATGGCGCATTACACGTTGCCTGCCATTAGCAACGCGGTGCGTGAGTTTCATGCGACGATGCTCGTTGAGTATGTCTGTGCCCAGGAGCTTGATTCGTTTTACCAGTCCGGTCGCAAGCCGCCGTTGCTCAAACAGCTTGAGCGTGTTGCCGGCCTGATCCTGCTGCATCACTTCCCTGTTGAGGTGGTGCGTTGGTTGTCGACGCGGATTACCTGTGTGACTCTGGCGAACCATTACAGCGGCTTGCCGGTGGACTGCATCAGCGGTGATGATGCCCAGGGGGTGCATGCCATCGTTGGGCATCTGCATCAGTTGGGGCATCGCCGGATCGGTTTTGTTTGTAAGCCTGATCATGTTCGTTTTTCGTGGTTACAGTCTCGGTTGTTTGGTTACCAGCAGGCGTTGCGTGAGTTTGGCTTGCCCGTTGAAGCGTCCTGGCAGATCAATACGACTGGCCAAAACCTCACGGATGATCAGACGTTTGAGCGCTTGATTGAATTGACGAGTCAGGATGTGACTGCATGGATTTGTGCAAACGACAATTTGGGCTATCGCGTTGTGGGTGCGTTAAGGCAAGCCGGATTGCGTGTGCCTGAGGATGTGTCGGTTGCGGGGTTTGATCACATGGACGTGCCGGTGACACAGTCGCCGTTGACGACGGTGCGTTCACCTTTTGCCCAGATGGGAACAGCTGCGGTGCGTCGGTTGATGTACCGCTTGAAATATCCGGATGAACTTTATGCCCGTCAGCTACTTGAAAGTCAGTTGATCGTTGGGGCGACGACCGGGCCGCCGGTTTGTCATTGAACTCTTTTTAATCGTATATTTTTTAATGGAGGTTGTGTGATGACAACGTGCCATCGCTATCCGTGTGCCTTGACTGGACGTCTTTTCAATCGTGATTCAGCAAGTGGGTTTACACTCATTGAGTTACTGGTGGTCATTTCGATCATCGCGCTACTGATCAGTATTTTGCTCCCCGCATTACGCAGTGCCCGTGAAGCTGCGTATCGTGTGCAGTGTGGCAACAACATGCGTCAGATCGGTATTGCCATGACCGGCTATGCGACATCGCAGAATGAGAAAATGCCCCCGACGTTTTACACGCTTCGCGGCAGCAGCGAGTTTCGATCCGTTTGGAACAACGCCGCAGAATCATCCGGCGGGCAGTATCCCTACGGTCTTGGTTACCTGGCGACGATGGATTTCTTGCCCCACACCGGTAGCAAAGTTTATGGCGATGAGCGGCCAAAGGTTTTCAAGTGTTCCATCAGTAATCGACTCAACACATGGGTCAAAAACAATGACTGGATCGATTACGTCTACGGCCGCGACACCACCACCATCTCCGGCGGCTTGTCGGGGTTGGGATTTGGTAAACCCTTTAACCAGGTTGGTGATCGCATCATCAGCTATTGCGTCGCAGCAGGTCGACGTGGAGACGATGCACAGCATCAGGAAACCTCCAACTTCCTCTACGGTGATGGCAGTGTTCAAATCCATCCCAAAGATGCGTACTACTACACCGGCAGTTCCTATGTCATCTTTTTCAAGATGCTAGATGACATCAAGTAAAGCTTACGCCTTTTCCTGTTGAAATTCTGCGTTTTATGATCAATCATTGTTTAGCGAATCGAAAGGTCGATCCTATGTATCGTTACGTCCATGCCAAGCTGATTCATCTGTCGCTCATTGCCATCCTCTTGTTTACAACCATGGGCTGTAACACATTGCTTCAAGCTCAAACTCAGGGCAGCGAATCACCGACAGTGCTTGAGCCTTATGGGGTGACGTCACATTGGAACGAAGCTGCATACTACGCGTTGGCAAAGCAGGCGGGGGTGCAGTGGATTCGCATTGATATCAGTTGGTATCACATCCAACCCACCGGCCCGGATCAATGGCAATGGGATCGTGTCGATGCAGCCATCGACGAAGCACAGCGCGTTGGACTGAAGGTCTTGGCCATTCTCTCCTACACCAACAAGTGGGCGACCAGTGGTGATCCTGCTGCTGCAAACTATCACCGTTATGTCCCCAGGGAACAATATGACACTGCTTACCAGGCCTATATTGCTGCCGTTGTCAGTCGCTATGTCGATAAGATCAATGCTTGGGAAATCATGAACGAGCCGGATCATCATGGCTTTTTCAAGATCGGTAGTGGCACATGGGTGCAGAAACATCACCCCAATGAATCGGATATCAACCAACGGAGATTGCAGTATCAACACATGATCGGTTTGGCGGACACTGCCATCGCGCCCTATCGCAATCAAATCACGTTGACGACTTCCGGCTTTGCCATCGGTGGCAACAGTGATCTGCAATTCGTGGATTGGCTCTCAGGTCAAGGCGCCTTTTTCAGTCAGTACGATGTGCTGAATTTTCACAAGTATGGCTATCCCAATCAGACGTCACTGATTTCAGGCATTAACAAGTTTCAAACCCTCAAAGATCAACAAGGTCTTGCTGCATCCATGTGGGTGACCGAACACGGCATCACGCAGCATTCCCCGGACAATCCGCCTGCTGACGCCCAGTCATTTTTCATCAAGAGCTATGCGACCGCATTGCGCATGGGGGTGACCAAGCTGTTCTGGTATCGCCATCTCAAAGGCGGTGGCACGCATGTCTCGCTGCTCAAGTCCGGCAACGTGCCTTCGGTGATCTACCCGGTGTATCAACTGCTTACACAACATTGGCAAAACCCCGTGAGCATCACCGCCTTGACGGGCATGCATGCGTCATTGGATGGTGCGATTGCTCAACTTGCCGATAACAGCCGCGTGGCAATCGTCTGGTTGGATGATCCAAACGATGCGCCGCTACCGCTGGCAGACATCCTCGTCCCATCGGCTCCGATCCTTGGGGCCTACAATCTTCAGGGCCAAGCCATTCACCTGCAAAGCAATCAGACGGTGACCAGCGAACCGGTGTTCGTACATCTTCAACCCTAAAGCACAACATCAGACCTGATACAGTTTTTTTCAACATGCCCGGACGAAAGTTTCGGGCATGTTTTTATGCGCAGCGAGCAGCCCGCAGTCTCACCAAATTCTCATTGACGGATGGTTGTCAAATGGTTTATACTGTCCCGACTATGTGCAACAAGGCTAACAATCTGGTTTCAAACGTCGTCACACTGCCGCTGGTTGTCAGCGCGGTGGCTGTCGTTGTTAGCTGAGCGGTCGACCCGCGCCCCTTCGACACCGGGCAAAGCCAAATGCAATCCTCAAACAGGTTTGCCCCGTTACATCCACCATTGTTCAGCACGTAAGCATTCAAACAAGCTCAGAAAACAACCACGACCCAAGCAGGCCCGCGTTATGCAATGAGGCCGACAAGCAAGGATCACAAATATGAATCCCAAGGCAACTTCACAACGTAAAAGTCTCAACGCCAAAGACTTCGAACGTCCCGCACACGGCCCCAAGACCGATGAATTCGTCGGCATGACCGGTGCCCAGGCTTTCCATGAAATGATGCGCCGTCACGGTGTCGAATGCATCTTCGGCTATCCTGGTGGTGCGATCCTCCCCGTCTTTGATGCCATCTACAACTCGCCGCACTTCAAGTTCGTTCTGGCTCGTCATGAACAGGGTGCAGGTCACATGGCTGAAGGCTACGCCCGCCGCACCGGTAAGCCCGGTATCGTGCTCGTGACCTCAGGCCCCGGTGCAACCAACACTGTTACCCCGCTGCAGGACGCCCTGATGGACGGCACGCCCATGATCGTGTTCTCCGGTCAGGTTGCCACCGGTGCCATCGGCTCCGACGCTTTCCAGGAAGCTGACGTCACAGGCATCACCCGTAGCTGCACCAAGTGGAACGTCCTCGTTAAAGACGTACGGGAAATTCCCCGTCGTATCAACGAAGCCTTCCATATTGCAACGACCGGTCGCCCTGGCCCGGTGCTTATCGACCTGCCCAAGGACATCACCGCTTCTCTGATCAAGGAAGCGATTGACACTGAAATCGATCTGCCCGGCTATCACGTCCGCGAACTGGGGACCAGCTCGGAAATCGAACGTGCTGCGGAAATGATCAACAATGCCAAGAAGCCGTTGTTCTACGTCGGCCAAGGTTGTGTGCTTTCCGGCGGAACCGAGGTGATGCGTCAGTGTGCAGCCAAGTCTGACATCCCCGTGACCACCACGTTGCTGGGTCTTGGTGCTTATGATGAAACCGAAGAAAATTCGCTGCACATGGTTGGTATGCACGGCAGCGCCTACGCCAACTATGCCATGGACCAGGCAGACGTGATCGTCTCCATCGGTGCCCGTTTTGATGACCGTGTGACCGGTGACCTCAAGAAGTTTGCAGCCTCTGCTCGCGAAGCCGAACTGCTGGGTCGTGGCGGTATCATTCACTTTGACATTGCTCCGGAAAACATCAACAAGTCCGTCAACGCCACCATTGGTGTTGAAGGCGATGCCCGTAAGAACCTTGAACTCTTGCTGCCGATGCTCAAGGAGCAGAAGCATCCCAAGTGGCACGCGCAGATTCAGGAATGGAAGCAAGCTCACCCGTTCCGTTACAAGGATGACGAACGTGAGTTCCACTTAAAGCCTCAGGCCGTGATCGAAGAACTCAACAAGCAGACCAAGGGTGAAGCGATTATCTCCACGGGTGTGGGTCAGCATCAGATGTGGGCTGCTCAGTTCTATGACTACAAGCATCCCTCACGTTGGATCACCTCCGGTGGTGCAGGCACGATGGGCTTTGGTGTGCCCGCTTCGGTCGGCGCCATGCTCGGTGAAATGGTCAAAGCAGAAAAAGAAGGCCGCAAGCCTCTGCCCGTGATCAACATCGACGGTGACGGCAGCTTCTCCATGACCGCGATGGAAATGACCACCGCTGCTCAGTACAAGATTCCCGCCAAGACCATCATCCTCAACAACGACTTCCAGGGGATGGTCAAGCAGTGGCAGGACCTGTTCTACGAAGAGCGTTACAGCCACACCGAGATGCATAATCCTGACTTTGTGCAACTCGTTGAAGCCATGCACTGCAAGGGTTTCCGCTGCACCAAGAAGGAAGATTTGCCCAAGGTGATGAAGGAATTCCTTGAACACGACGGTCCTGCAGTTCTCGACTGTCTGGTCGAAAAACACGAGCACGTCTACCCGATGATGCCCGCTGGCAAGAGCGTCAAGGACATGGTCCTGGGCGATTTTGACTAAGCATATTACACATTGCAAAAAGCTTGCATGCTCATAAACATGCAAAAGGATAAGAGCCGCAGTTCACCATGAGCTGCGGCTTTTTTTTGTGTCTGAAATGTCACGTTGTGTACCCGGCCAAGATGGCCGGGCTATGTGTCTATAGCCGAGTCATCTTGACTCGGTTGCCTTGGTGTGATGTTGTTGAAATATGTAGAAGCACATTGCTTCATATTGTGACGAGGAGTAGGTACAACACGAAACGAAGTAAGAACTGGAAGTTCTATGGGTAGGCAATCACGTGCGATTCATGTAAGCTGCCTAGTCTGGCATGATCTTTTCCGGAGCTATACGAATGTCAAAATGTGTTACTGGGTTCACCGCAATTTTGTTTGCAGGCATGTTGCTTGTCGCTTGTCAGTCACAGTCCGTTGAGCCTGTTTTAGAAGTACAAGCCATCACACCGCCTTCGGTTGAGGATGACAAGCCAACGGATTTGCCGGGCCTGCATAACGTGGTGGCCTATACGCCTGACACGTTTTCCGGCGCGGTGCCTGAAGGTGAAGCCGGTTTTGCAACACTCAAAGGCATGGGGATCAAAACGGTGATTTCAGTCGATGGCGCCAAGCCTGATCTTGCTGCTGCGGGTAAGTTCGGTTTGCGGTATGTGCATTTACCGATTGGTTATGACGGTGTGCCGACGGATCGGCAGTTGGAGTTGGCGCGGGCGTTGCGTGATCTGGACGGGCCGATTTACATTCACTGTCATCATGGCAAGCATCGCTCTGCTGCAGCGACCGGCGCAGCTTGCGTGACACTAGGCAAGATGACCTCCGAAGATGCTGTGGGCCGCATGAAAGTCTCAGGGACATCGCCTAAGTACAAGGGGCTCTACAGCGATGTCAGTCACGCGATGATCGCCAATGATGCCAAGCTCAATGAGGCTTCCAACGCATTCCCACAGACATGGCAGACCAAGGGCATTGTCGATGCGATGGTTGCCATCGACGTAGCGAGCGAACATCTCAAGGACGTCCAGAAAGCCGGTTGGCAGACCCCCGTGGATCACCCCGACCTTGTTCCAGCTGCTGAAGCGGGGCGGTTGGCCGACCTCTTGCGTAACCTGCAGGATGACGCGGATGTCAAAGCAGAGCCCCAGGAGCTCACGGATTGGATGCTCGAATCCGCAGCTTATGCATCGAAGCTCGAAACGATGATTGTTCAAGACAAAGCCGAACCAGCTTTACTCGATGCGCAGTTCAAAGTGATCCGCGATGCGTGCAATGCCTGTCACGTGAAGTATCGCAATTGAATTGATTGTGTTGCAGGTTGGTTTTGAAAACTCAGGCAGCTTTTTCGTTGTCGACCAATTCCCGGCCGGTGTATTGGGCAACGAGTTTGATCAAGGCTGTCTTGTTGACCGGCTTGGTCATGAAATCATCGCAACCGGCTTTGAGACATGCTTCGCGGTCTTGATCCATCGCGTTGGCAGTGAGCGCGACGATTGGGCGATTGTAATCTTCGCCACGCAATTGACGTGTTGCAGCATAACCATCCATCACCGGCATCTGCATGTCCATGAGGATCAGATCAAATGAATGCTCTGCGTCGTGAATGGTTTGGATGGCAATCTGGCCGTTGTCCACAATTGTCAGATCAACGCCTTCGCGCTTGAGTAACAGGCCGATGAGTTTTTGATTGTCGATACCATCTTCCACCAACAAGACACGTACACCAGCAAGAAGTTTGTCGGGGGCCGCGGGCGTTTGGGTATCAGTCGGCTCCTGGGGTATGCCTGAATCGATGACAATTTTACCCATTGGGCCGGACGTCTGAATCATATCTGCACTGTTGATTTGCTCGCTGGCAATGGTGAAGGTGAAGCAGCTGCCGTGACCTTCTTCACTGCTGACTGTCAGATCGCCACCGAGCAGGTTCGCCAGCTTTTGTGAGATGGCAAGTCCAAGTCCCGTGCCACCAAAGCGACGCGTGGTGGTTTCGTCAGCTTGTGTGAAGGGCTTGAAGACTTGGTCGACCTGTCTCGGGGACATGCCGATCCCGGTATCTCGGACATCAAAACGGATAAGCGTGTTGGTCAGGTTATGGGGTTCGGTGATTTGCGCGGTGAGGGTGACATGTCCCTTTTCAGTGAACTTGATGGCATTGGAGATCAGGTTCACGAGCACTTGCCGCACACGAATGGGATCGGTACTGATTGTCTGAGGGAAGGGAGCCTGAATATTGATGTTGAGCTTCAGCGATTTTTCAGCTGCTTTGACCTGCATCAGCGATTGGACATCGTGAAGAATCTCAAGCAGGTTGGTCGGGATGGTTTCGACCTGCATTTGCTGGGCTTCGATTTTGGAGATGTCGAGGATGTCGTTGATGATGGTCAGCAGGTGTTTGCCGTTGCGTTCAATGGTCTGCAGGAATTTGGTTTGCTCGGTTTTGGGCAGGTTTGGTTCCTGGAGAATATCGCTGAACCCGAGGATGGCGGTCATGGGCGTACGGATTTCATGGCTCATGTTGGCCAGGAATTGGCTTTTGGCCTGGCTTGCTGCCATCGCTTGATCCAAGGCTTCGTTGAGCTGTTCGGTTCTTTCTTTGACGCGACTATCCAGTTCGTTGTGGACATTCTGGATTTTATCGAGCATGCCGTTGAAGACTTTGATGAGCATGCCCACTTCGTCTTCTTCAGAACATTTCGTAACGCGGACAGCATAGTTACCGGTTTGGCTGACTTGGTCAGCAGCCTGGGTCAATGCATGGATCGGGCGGATGATTTCTTTGTGTTTGCGGATGGCAATGAAGATCGCAACGCCCACTGCCGCTGAGCCAACAAGTAGTAGAATCAGAAATTCATAGGCCAGGTTTCTCAATGCCGGTCGCAGATCATAATGCAGTTCGAGGATGCCGATGTTCTGGTTCCCATGCTTGATGGGCGTGCGTACTTTGATTTCATCAAATCTCGGGGCCTGATCCAAGGAGTGTTGGTGGTAGGGGGTGGCGTTTTGATTTTCATACTCACTGAGTTTTACGCCTTGAGCGTTACTCACCTCGACCCACTGGATTTCAGGGATGGCGCGTAGTGAATCGAGCGTTTCCTTGAGTGCCTGTGTATCTTCAAAAGCGACCGCGGCATAGCTGTGAATCGCTGTCATCTCCGCGATGGACGTTGCGGTGTCCAAGGCACGCGGGCGAAGCTGAGACAGTTGGAATGTGATGAAACTCACGCATGCCAAAATCACGGCAAGGCTACAGACGGTCATTGTCAGAATGACCAGTCGACTGCCAAATTGTCGTTGTTTTCGTTGAGGCATACTTGCGTTAATCCTTGCCACGCACTTTCACGCCAAGCCGCAATAGCTTGGAGCTGACGTGAATACTGGACTGTCTGATTTCTTTGAGGTTCACGGTGAATCTGATTCCCGATTGTTCCTGACGTAAACCAATCATGCCCCCGTGCTCTGCAAATTCGGGCATGTCTCCGACGAGTAAATGGTCAGGCTTGATATTGCTGCGTTGGAAGGTCTGTAATTCTGCCAGACCTGCATCATGCATGTAGATCAGATGACTGTCTGAAAGTAAATCCTGAGCGGCTTGGTCTAGCGTTGCTTTTTTGAATGCTTCACTGGGCAGGTGATGAATCACCACCTTGCGATCGTTGAATTTCCCATCCTTGAAGGCGGGTTGCATCGCTTGGATAAAGTCTTTGCCACTGATGACCGTGATGGTAAAAGGCGGGGTTTGTGAATTGGCCTGTAGATTTTTCCATGTGGTCAAACGCATGAAGTTAACCAGATAGGCGACCTTGATCTGATCGACCTTGTTGGCGGCCTGCGTGTTGGCAAAGGTGGATTGTCCCAGATTGACGAAAAGACTTACAACGCAAAACCACAACGCCATCCGCTTGGATGCGAGCTTGAGCAGCCGGGTTTTGAGCGTGTCTTTTTTCATGTGGTTTTAAAACGTCATATTCACCTGGAAGTAAACACTCCGCGGTACTTCGCCTGTGAATCGATTGATATCTCGGTCGACCATTTCGTAATGCATCGGGTCAATGAGATTCTGTCCCCAAAGGCCAATCTGTATCTGGTCATTCAAACGCCAT
>JBICHS010000572.1:0-2537 GCA_043101135.1 Phycisphaeraceae bacterium JB051 | reverse complement strand
GAACGCAATTGAGCTTTGGCGGTGAGCAGCTTGGCTTGGTCGCGAAGTTCGTCAGCTGGGTCAGACTTCTTTTCGGGCTTGGTGGATTGAGTTTCTTCGGATTCTGCTTCCGGTTTGGCTGCGGTTTTTTCAACAGCCTGTTGAGTTGCTTTGTCCGCAGCAGCGCGATTGACATGTTCGACTTCATCTGCGGGCTTTTCGGTTGGTTTGTTCTGTTGGGCTTCAACCGCAGCCTCAACGTTTTCTGCAGCTTCCTGTGCCCAGAGTGTGTTGATGGGCATGAAAGATAATGCAGCCATACCCAAGGCCACACCCAGTGAATGTCCCAGCTTTGTCATGTAAAGTCTCCTTGTAACTCGGTCGGTAAAGTCATGATCCCGGTCCATCCGTGATGACTTATATTCATTGCTTACATTATTTAGACACTTGAGGCGGGGAAAAGTTTCATGTGTCGATTGGTTTTTATGCTCTGGTAAACATGATAACGCTTGGATGCGATGCAGCATTGCCAATGTGACAGTCTTTTGTCGCAAATTGGGGAAGTTCCCTGCGACAAATGATTCGTCTGTTGGCTTGATGGCATTATTATGCGCGGCGCGTTTAAGTGTCAGTTGAGATTAAACGTCGCGTAGATCGGGGCGTGATCTGAACCTGCGAGTTTGGATTCATCAGCAGGCAAGCCGGTTTTGGATTTGTCCAGATGCTTGATGAGTTGCGGGCCTGCGAGGATGTAATCAATCGTGCTGCGGTAGGGTTTGTGCAGATAGGTGATGCGTTTGTCTGCAGGCAGGTGGCTGTGTGTGTCCGTCAGGAACTTGGGGGCTGCAAGCAGGTGTTGGATGGTTTTGCTTTCGGGGGTGTCGTTGAAGTCGCCCATGATGGCGATCCAGTGATCCGGATGAGCCTTGTGGGTTTGTTCCATGATCTGTCTTGCCATGGTGGCTTCAGCCAGGCGCCATTTGCCGGACTCGGGATCACCTGAGGTAGAGCGTTTACTTTTGAAGTGAACCAGGAAGACGTCAAGAATCTGGCTGTCGGTGACCTGCACGGTAACCTGCACCAAATCGCGTGCGAAGGACCATGTGCGTTTTTCGCCGGGGAGCGTGAGTTTGCGGAATTTGTGGCTGGTGATGCTCAGAATCGGCAGGCGACTCATCACACCAATTTGAATCCCACGACCGGAGTTGGATTCGGTGGCACCAAAATATTTGTACCCACTCTCCGGGAGCATATCCATGGCCATGGCTCGGAGGATATGGTCATTTTCCAGTTCCACGCAACCGACCACGTCGGCATCCATTTCCTTGATGATTTGGGCGACAGCTTCGATTTGCTTTCTGGGTTTGACGCGGGTGGATTCGTCCTGCGTGTAAGGATCGTCATAGATATCGAACATGTTCCAGAGATTGTATGCAGCGAGTTTGAGCTGCTTTTGACTGGATTGAGCATGAACCGTTGATGGTGCGAAAAACAGCGTGACCAGCAACAAACAAACCAGACGACTTGCCAGACGATCAGAACGATGCATGACGGTCCGTTTCGTGAAAAGAGAAATTAACTTCATGCCCGACGATTATACCGTCTTTGCAGGCGGGGGCGGTGTCGGGTGATCGACCCACTGTTTCCAAATGGTTAATTCCAGCAGGGCAAAGAGACGGTGGGTGTTGTCAGCATGATCGTTGACGTGTTCGGCGAGCAGGCGTTGGGCATAGGTTTCATCGAGCCCGAGGGTTCCCAATGTGCCGGAGTTAAACAGTGATTCCGCCGGTTCACGGAGTTGGGTTTTAAACCAGTGTCCAATGGGTAGAGCAAATCCCTGTTTGCGACGTTTGACGATTTCCCTGGGCAAGACCTGGGCGGCGATTTGGCGAAGCAGCCCCTTGGGTTGACCTGAGGGCATGACCAAAGCTGGGGGCAGGTGCGTTGCCAACTCGCAGACGCGTGAATCAAGCAGGGGGCAGCGGACTTCAAGACCAACGGCCATGGAAGCGCGATCCACCTTGCGAAGCACTTCCATCGGCAGGTAATGCATCAAGTCCCAGCGCATCGCAGCATGTACCGGATCAACACCCTCAGGCCACTGGGGCATGGCCAGATACGGTTGGGCGGCATCATGATTCTTAATGCCAAGCGCTTTGATCTGCTCTTCGTTAAACAGATGCATCATGCTCTTATACTGCGTCGGGGCATCTTCCTGTTTCGCTGCATCAATCAGGCGTTTAACGCGACTGACTTTGCTCTTGGGATTGGTTGAGTTGAGCATGTCAGCAGGAACGTGCTTAAGCCACCAGCGATGTTTCTGCAGTAACCGCATTGCGCGATAGCGATCATACCCGCCAAAGAGCTCGTCACCACCATCGCCGGATAAGGCAACGCGCAGATGCTTGCGGGTTTCCTTGCTCAGCCAATACGTTGGCAGGATCGAGCTATCTGCTGTGGGTTCGCCATAGACACTGATGAGGAATTTCAGATCACTGAAAACATCATTGTCCGGGCTTGCCTGCAGCTGCGTGTGATCCGTACCCACATGCTCCGCG
>JBICHS010000571.1:0-5831 GCA_043101135.1 Phycisphaeraceae bacterium JB051 | reverse complement strand
GCGGTAATGCCACGATACATGGCGCCGGTGTCCAGAAAGGCGACACCCAATCGCTTGGCCAGTTGGCGGGCGACGGTGGATTTTCCGCTACCTGCTGGGCCGTCGAGGGTGACAATCAAATCATCCGTGATGGTTGCTTGTGTGTTCATGTTTTCGTGCGAAGTTGTCAGTCAGATTATTGCAGGGGCATGCCCATGCGTGCCATCCATTGGCTGACGTATTGGGGTTTGAGGAAAAAGTAGTAAAGCTGGCCTTCAGCCAATTGGTAACCTGCCTGCATGCGTGCGACCTGGCCGACACCGTAGTAGATGTCGCTGCGTCCCGGTGCACGGATGGCGCCGCCGGTATCCTGATCAGCCATGAGTCGCAGTTGGCTGCGGAGTTTGCCATCGATACCGGTCATGGGGACATGGATCATGGTGACCGCCCCGCGTGGGAAGATCGACTTGTCGGTCGCGAGGCTGACCATGGGTGTGACCTGAAATCCCATTGAGCCACTGGGCCATGCGTCGGGTTCGTAAGGTTGAAAGAAAACATAGCGTGGGTTGGCTGCCAGTCGTGGCGCGAGGTCCTGCGGATGCTTGGCAAAATAGTTTTCAATCGCTGGCAGGTTCACACTGTTTTCATCAAGCAAACCTTCGGCAACAAGTTGCTTGGCAACGCTGTGATAGGGATGCCCATTGGTCCCCGCGTAACCGACATACATCATGCTGCCATCGGTCATCTGCAGTTTGGCTGAACCTTGAATGTGAATCAGGTAAACATCAAACGGATCGGAAAGCCAAACCAGTTCCGTGCCTGAGAGCATGTTATTGGCTTGGATTTGCTGACGAGTGTAGTACGGCTGATAGCTACCATCAGCAAGCTGACGACCAAGCACCTTCCCGGATTTTGGATCACTGACCAGATCATTGGGACGGCGGTAAAGCGGGTACTTGAACTGCTCGGTGCGGACCGTCGACGCATTGAAGATTGGCGAGTAGTAACCGGTGAACAACACCGTCCCGCGATTGTCCCAGCCAACGGATTGGTAGAGATCAAACTGCTGTCTGATCTGGTTGATATCCAACGGGCTGATCATGCTGAGCATTGCAAAGACGCTGGCTTGAGCTTGATCATGCGTAATGCCCTGCACGGGAAAATGTGACTTGGCTGAAGGTGCTGCATACCAGGCAAGGCTTCGTTTGTATGCCTTATCCAGCGCGACACGATTGGATTGATTAAGCAACGGTGATAAGTCAGGCCACTGGTCTAATTCGAGTTTGACCAGTGCTTGTTCACCTTCACCCAGTTGCCTTGCGTATTGGGGCTTTTGTGGCTGTGGTGCTTCGATTTGCTGCACACGATCCTTGGCACAGGCGATGAGCATCATGACGGTCAAAACAAGGCAGACGATGTTCTTGATGAGTTTGATCATAATCATGTCAGCGACACACATTGCCGCATGGTGGGTGTTTGTTTTTTACAGCACTTCACGGGCACGTGGGAATGAACCGAGCACTGTCAACTGGCGACAATGCTTGCGTGCTTCTTCCAATGCCTTGGCCACATTTTCATCTTCGCGATGTCCCAAAAAGTCAACGAAGAAGTAATACTCCCAGTTGACATTGCGACTGGGGCGTTTGTCGATGTGCGTGAGATTCAAACCATTGTCACGGAAGACATCAAGCACTTCGGTCAATGAACCGGCTTTATGTTCCGTGGTGAACATGATGGCGGTCTTGTCATCGCCGCTGCGTTTGGCATTGTCACGGGAGACCACGAAAAAGCGCGTGATGTTGTTGGCTGAATCTTCAATGTTCTCAAACTGAACTTTCAAGCCATACAGCTCACCTGCAAGGACACTGCCGACCGCTGCTGCACCTTCCTCCTTGGAAGCCATCTCGGCTGCCAACGATGTGGAAGCGACCGGGATCTTGTCCGCCCGTCCCAGTTGCACAGCAAGCCATTGGCGGCATTGCGTAAAGGCTGGCGGCTTGGAGTAGACCTTGGTGATCTTGTCCACCGGTGAATTGGACAGCAAATTCTGATGCACAGCAATGAGCACTTCGGCGTAAACCGAAACGGAGTTACTCAGGAACGCGTCAAGCGTCTCACCAATCCCGCCGTGAGCTGAGCTTTCGATGGGAACCAGACCATAGTCGATATGACCACGGGCAACCTCTTCGCAGACGGCATGGATTTCACCAAGGTCGTCATACTCAACGCTGCGACCGAACTTGCGAACCGCAGCCAGGTGACTGAACGAACCGGGAGGCCCGAGGTAACCAATGCGAAGTGGGCGTTCCAATGCAAAGCTGCCACTCATCATCTCACGCCAGATGGCTTCGAGACATTTCTGCGGCAGCGGTCCCTTGTTGTAGTTGCGAACCTGTTCGAGCACCTTCTGTTCACGTTCCGGTGCGTAGATCGGGGAGTCCAGATCGCGTTTGACTTCGCCAACCTGTACGACCACCTTGGCTCGTTCATTGAGCAATTCGATGATCTGTTTATCGAGTCCGTCGATCTTCTCGCGCAAGGGCGCCAACCGTGCCTGGATATCATTATCTTGGGTCATGCGGGGTATTGTAATGTATTTTCAGGGACTAGGGACTAGCGACTAGGGACTAGGGGAAAAGTCATTAAACCAACCGACGTTCTGCCATAAATCCCTAGTCCCTAGTCGCTAGTCGCTAGTCCCTTCCTGAAAATTTCACTACAATCCTACACATGCCCGAACCGTCCACAGATGAACACGTGATGAGCTTTGGCGATCACCTGGAAGACCTGCGTAAGCGGATGATCCATGCGATGATCGGGACGGTGGTCATCGTGCTGGTGACGACGTACTACGGCGACCACATCGTGGCATGGCTTCAGCAACCGTTGCACCACGCTCAGCGTCAAGCAGGCCTCCCCGCCAAGACGTTTGGCTTTAGCGTGACGACTGGTTTTGCGATTTATATGCAGGTCTCCCTGATCGCAGGGATTATTCTTTCGGGGCCCTGGATTCTCTATCAGGCATGGAAATTCATCGAAACCGGGCTCTATCAATCTGAAAAGAAACTGGTGCTGATTCTTGCCCCATTCAGCGCGATCATGACTGCCCTGGGGATCGGCTTTGCGTATTACGTGATGCTGCCGATCTGCTTGACGTTTTTGATCACCTTTACGACCAGTTACCCCGAAGCGGGTGGCGAAGGGCCGACGTTTACGGATCATTTAACGCAGGTGGTCGAGTCCTTTGCCAACACCGGGACCGATCGTGGTGGCTCCAAACCGCAGAATCTGAGCCTGACCGATCCTGACACGCCCAAGGCCCAGCACGGCATGCAGGTGCCTCTACTGAATAATGATCCAACCGATCCGGTCAACGGCGAGATGTGGTTTAACCGCCAATCCTCCGAACTCAAACTGCAGATTGATGGCAATATCAAATCCATCCCCCTGGCCACCGATTCGCTAATGAGTCCACTGATCGAAATCGGCCAATACATCAACTTTGTGACCTACCTGACGCTGGGCGTTGTCGTTGCTTTCCAACTGCCGCTACTGATGTTGATCATCGGTTTTACCGGCATACTCCCCCCGCAACTCATCAGCCGCTACCGCCGCCACTGCGTCTTCGTTTGCTTTATTCTCGGTGCGTTTCTCACCCCTGCTGACCCGATCAGCATGGTGGTCCTTGCCGTGCCGCTGTGGTTCCTTTTTGAGTTTGGCTTAAAGCTCATGAAACTGGTCTACCGCCCGCGCGTGTTTGACGATGAATCGGATGATGAGGCGTGATTGCCAAGGCATTTTTTACCGCAGAGACACAGAGAACTCAGAGATAAGAGAGATTCAGAAATTTATTTTGGGGGATGTCATGAAATACAAGACAGCGTTTCGTTTGGGCCTGAAGCTCATTGGTGTTTATCTGATAGCCATCAGTGTCATGCCCTTCATCGTCAAGATGTCCCAGTTTTATGTCGCTACGCGTAGTCAACAATCAATGGGCATCATGGATGTAAGTGTCCTTCAATGGACACTGGTTCTTCTTGATTCACAGCTACTGAATATTGTTGTCGGCTTATACTTGTTCTTCAAAGGCGAATGGATCGTCAACAAAGCGATCCCGAGCAATCGGCCGTATTGCCATGAATGTGGTTATGAATTGACGAACGCGACATTAAATATATGTCCGGAATGCGGGACAGAGTTCAAAGCCCATTCACCCCAACGCACAAATGCTGAGTCATCCTCGGAGCACCAGATGTAAATCTGGTGTAGGCGCATGTTACATATGTCATCAAACCTGCACCGGATTAACATCCGGTGCTCAATTTTCATAACAACATTTCTTCTCTCTTAACTCTGAGTCCTCTGCGTCTCTGCGGTAAAAAATGTCTTGAAACTCACTCGCCAATGACCTTCTTCCGTCGCAGGATGTGATGATAATGCTGGGCGAAACGGTGGGCTTCGTCGCGGATGGCCTGACAGACTTTGAGGCCCGGATTTTCGCGGCCGAGCTTGATGGGCTCGTTCTGGAATTGCGTGTAAATCAACTCTTCTTTTTTGGCCAGTGAGATCACCATCGGTGGTTTGATGTCCACGTTTTCGAAAACTTCCATGGCTGCGTGGAGTTGGCCGATGCCGCCGTCGATGATGATGACGTCGGGGTAGAGTTCGTTGCCTTGTGCGGCTTCGCGGTAGCGACGGGAGACGACCTCGCGGATGGAGGCATAGTCGTCATTGCCACCGGGGACGGTCTTGATCTGGTAGCGACGGTATTCTGATTTGAGCGGGCGACCGTCGACGAAACAGACCTTGCTGCCAACGGTTTCGTTGCCTTGAAGGTGAGCGATGTCGATGCACTCGATGCAGCGGATCGGCTCGGAGATGCCCAACGTTTTTTGCAGTGATGCCATGCCCTTTGCCGGGTCTGCGTAGAAGGTTTCAGCTTCAGGCTGCCAATTTTGTTTGACCTTGCCACGTTCGTCGAGTTTTTCCAGAGCTTTGATCTGGTCACGCAGGACTGCTGCTTTTTCAAACTCCAGATTTTTGGAAGCCTGAAGCATTTCCTCTTTGAACTCACGGATCATGACCGAGCGTTTGGATTCGAGGAATCGGACAAAACGATTGATGTCTGCCCGGTAGGCTTCCTTAGAGATCTTGTCCCCGCAGGGCGCGGTGCATTGCTTGATCGGATACAGCAAGCATGGCCTGAAGAATTTCTTCCGTGAGTCGTCTTCACGAATGTCCAGGTGACAGGTTCGGAACTTGAAGACCCGTTGAAGCAGTTGAACCGACTCCCGCAGTGCGTAGACATTGGTGAACGGCCCGAAAATCTTGGCACCCTTGAACTGCGGATCACCGGGCTGGCGGGTGATAAAAACGCCGGGGTAATCATCACGCATGGTGATCGCCAGGTACGGGAAGGTCTTGTCATCCGTGAGAAGCACGTTAAATCGCGGGTGGATGTCCTTGATCAAACGGTTCTCGGTCAGCAGTGCTTCCCACTCGCCTTCACACTCAAGGTGATCAAAGTCTTCGACCACATCGAGCATAGGCTGCTTGCGTGGGCCGAGATCTGCTGAGGGGACGAAATAGCTACTGACCCGGTTAGGGAGCTTTGAGGCTTTGCCAACGTAAATGACGACGCCCTTTTCGTCCTTCATCAGGTACACACCGGGCACCGGCGGGAGCTTGCGTGCCTTTTCCAGCAGTCGTTTGAGCTTGTCATCACGGTCGGACATGGGTGCATTATAGAGAGAGGGAGTAGGGAATAGGGAATAGGGAGTAGGAAAAGACATCAGACTTGTGGCGTGATGTTGTGGCAATGGTGTTGCGACCCGTCAGACATCATGAATTGA
>JBICHS010000570.1:0-5217 GCA_043101135.1 Phycisphaeraceae bacterium JB051 | reverse complement strand
GTGACCGGTGGGATCGGCAGTGCGACGGCAGCATGGCTTGCAAAACAAGGCGCCAAGCTGGTGATCTCCGGTCGTGATCAGGCCAAGCTCGATGAAGCCGCCAAGTTGATTGCAGCAGAAGCAGCCAGTGATACCGAAATCAAAACCGTCACCATGGACATGACCTGCAAAGATTCGGTCAAAGCGGGGATGGACAAAGCGCTCGCAGCATTCGGCAAGCTCAACACGCTGATCAACATCCCGGGCATGAGTATCCCCGGCAAAATCGTGGACACGGAACTGGACAGCTACCGCACGATGATTGATGTGAATGTCACCAGTGTGTTTTTGGCTGCCAAGCACTTTGTGCCGAAGGTGAATGCTGAGGAAGGCGGCCACATCATCAACATCAGCTCGGTTGCAGGTAAAGCTGCCAACCCCAACGCCCCGATTTACTGCACCGCCAAAGCTGCAATGAACATGCTCTCTGCCGGTCTTGCACTGCAACTCAAAGCCAACAACATCCGCGTTTCAATCGTGAGCCCCGGTGCCACGAGCACGACGGGTTTCTGGGGTGATCGTCCCGTGCCGCATGACAAATTCCTCAAGCCTGCTGATGTCGCGCTGGTGATCGGCTTTGTTGCCACGCTGCCTGAGACGATCGTGCTTCACGATGTTGTGGTCGAGCCATGGGAGTTTTACCGTAGCAAGTAAGTTCAAACATCAGCGACACGTGATGTGTCAGCTCTTGAGCAAATCAACTTAAAATCCATCAAGCGGGAATCGTGTTCAGCACGGCTCCCGCTTATTTTTTGCTCGATCCCACCACAACGTCCGGATAATTCGGCTATCCAAACCCTACAACCGCTACACCCTTACCGGCTCTGAATTTACGTTTGGCCAACGATGCGTTTTTCCCGTGTTTTGAGCCCTTTTTACCGTTTGACCAACTTTCCCAAAACCCGCTTATCACTTAAGATATCCCATTCCCCCCGAGGGGATTTTGGGCACAACGGATGCCTCTTCGGGGAACGTTGAAAGGTGTGACGTGACGCAGGGAACGCAAGTAATGACAACCCGCAAAACGATAGGCATGTGGTCTGGCCAGGAAACCGAACTGGTCACTGATGCCGCTGCCATCCACCAGATGCTTGGCCAGCTCGATTCACCGGTCTACCTGGTGATGCTTGATGACCAATTGGCTGCGACGCATGCCGGCCATGCAACATTAGGTGATGACGCGGACGGCTTGCCACTGGTCGGGTTTGTCCCCGCGACCTCCATGCAGCAAATGGGTGACGCATCCTTCTGCGACGATCACGGTCTGAAGTTCGCTTACATGACCGGCGCCATGGCCAACGGCATCGCTTCCGAAGCCATGGTCATCGCCGCCGCCAAAGCTGGGATGATGGGTAGCTACGGTGCAGCAGGTCAATCGCTTCAAGCCGTCGAAGCAGCGATCGACACGATCCAAGGTGCGGTCGGCGATCTGCCTTACTGCTTTAACCTGATTCACTCGCCCAACGAACCGCAACACGAAATCAACGTCGTTGAGCTTTACATCAAACGCGGTGTCACCTGCGTGGAAGCTTCGGCCTATCTGGGTATGGCACTGCCGGCTGTCCGCTACCGCACGCATGGTATTTACCGCGACGCCGATGGCAACATCGTTACACCCAACCGCATCATCGCCAAAGCCTCCCGCACGGAAGTGGCGACACATTGGTTCAGCCCCCCACCGCAAAAAATGGTGGACGAATTGGTATCACAAGGCCATCTCACCATTGAACAGGCTGCCCTTTGTCGCGAGATTCCGATGGCTCAGGATCTCACTGCTGAAGCGGACTCCGGTGGGCATACCGACAATCGCCCTGCCATTTCACTTTGGCCGACCATGATCGATCTGAAAAACCAGATGCAGGCCAAGTTCAACTACACGCAAAAACTCCGCGTGGGTGCAGGCGGTGGCATCAGTACGCCAACCTCCGCAGCAGCAGCTTTGGCGATGGGCGCAGACTTCCTCGTCACCGGCTCAGTCAATCAGGCATGCATCGAATCAGGCTCCTGTGATTATGTGCGTCAAGCACTCGCCCAAGCCCAGCAAGCTGACATCACCATGGCCCCGGCAGCGGACATGTTCGAGATGGGCGTCAAGCTTCAAGTCCTCAAGCGTGGCACCATGTTCCCCATGCGAGCAGGCAAGTTGTACGACCTTTACAAAACCTACAACAGCCTCGACGAAATCCCAGCAGCCGTTCGGGCCAACCTTGAAAAGACCGTGTTCCTACAGCCCATCGATGATGTCTGGAATCAGACACGCGAGTTCTTCCTCAAGCGTGAACCGGCGCAAGCCCAAAAAGCTGACCGCGATCCCAAGCACAAAATGGCTTTGGTGTTCCGCTGGTATCTTGGCTTATCCAGTCGCTGGGCCAACGCAGGTGATCTGTCCCGCAAGATGGATTTCCAGATCTGGTGCGGACCTGCCATGGGTGCGTTTAACCAATGGACGACCGACACCTTCCTGGCAGACTATCTCAAACGTGACACCGTGACCGTGGGCTTGAATTTAATCTACGGTGCTGCGGTGGCATCCCGTTTGACCATGCTTGCCAATCAGGGCGTGAGTTTGGAAGAGTCCATCAAAACCATCAAGCCACAGACTTCTGACGCATTGGAGGCGTATTGCAAGTGAGTAAAACCCCGCCCCCGGAACAATCCAATCAGAATGTCACGCCAGTCCCGCTAGCCATTGTGGGCATGGGTTGCTTATTCCCCAAAGCTGACAACCTCGGTGCGTACTGGTCGAACATCCGTGATGGCGTTGATGCGATCACCGAAATCCCAGCTGACACACACTGGAATCCTGCGGACTATTTTGATGATGACAAAACCGCGCCGGATAAAACCTACGCCAAGACCGGCGGCTTTATCAACAAGCAATCCTTCGACCCGCTGCATTACGGCATTTCGCCCAACAACATCGAAGCCACCGACACCACGCAACTGCTGGGCATGATGGCTTGCGAACAGGCATTACTCGATGCCGGTTACTGCACCGACAAGTCCGGCAAAGATGGTCGCGAATTTAACCGCGACCGTGCCAGTGTCATCATGGGTGTCACCGGCACGCTCGAACTGGTCATTCCCCTTGGCGCACGCCTGAGTCATCCGCTTTGGAAAAAGGCATTGGCAGAAGCAGGCGTTGATGAAGAGACAGCAAAAGACGTCGTCGCACGCATCAGTGAAGGCTACGTCCCCTGGCAGGAAAATTCGTTCCCCGGCTTGCTGGGCAACGTCGCAGCAGGTCGCATCGCCAATCGCTTTGATCTGGGTGGCACCAACTGTGTTGTCGATGCGGCGTGCGCCAGTTCACTGTCTGCGATGCACATGGGTGTGATGGAGCTTTACACCGGTCGTTCCGACATGGTCATCACCGGCGGGCTCGACACGTTCAATGACATTTTCATGTTCATGTGCTTCAGCAAGACCCCCGCGATGAGCCCGGCAGGTCATGCAAAACCATTTGCTAAACTTGCCGACGGCACGATTCTCGGTGAAGGCTTAGGCATCACCGTCATCAAACGTCTTGATGATGCAGAACGTGACGGCGATCAAATCTATGCTGTGCTCAATGCCATCGGCACATCAAGTGATGGTCGGGGCAATGCGATTTACGCACCCAGCGATACCGGTCAGGCCAAGTGTCTGCGTGATGCATATGAACAGGCTGGCATCACGCCACGCGATATCGACCTCGTCGAAGCGCATGGCACGGGCACCAAGGCAGGCGATGCAACCGAAATCAAAGCCATCACCGAAGTCTATTCCCAAGCCAGTGAAGATGACTCGTGGGCAGCGATCGGTTCGGTCAAATCCATGATCGGCCACACCAAGGCTGCAGCTGGCAGTGCAGGTTTTATCAAGGCTGCGATGGCATTGCATCACAAGGTTTTGCCCCCCACAATCAAGGTCGATGAACCGGCGGACATTCTCAAGCCGTATACCTCGCCGTTCTACGTCAACACGGTCAAACGCCCGTGGGTATCGCGCATGGATGGCAAGCCGCGTCGTGCTGCGTTGTCTGCGTTTGGCTTTGGTGGCAGCAATTATCACGCTGTGCTTCAAGAATACGCGAAGACCGCCAAGCCCATCGACTGGGATGGTAACGTCCAGCTCATCGCACTTTCTGGTGACGATGCCAACGCGATTACCAGGCAACTTGATCAACTCGATAGCAAAGCCGATTGGAACACGCTGCGGACCACCGCTGCCGAATCGCGCAAGACTTTCGATGGCAAAGCCAACGCGCGTTTGCTGTTGGTTGTGCAGAAGGATCAAACCGATCTTGCCAAACTCATCAACACCGCCAAAACGCAACTGGCCACCGGTAAAGCCCAATGGCAAACACCCGATGGCGCGTTCTTTGGTAGTGGCAAACAAGGCGGCAAACTCGCCGTCCTCTTCCCCGGTCAAGGTGCCCAATACACCGGCATGCTCCGCGATCTGGCCTGCCAATTCCCGCAGATGTTAAGCGCGTTGGATCTTGGCAACACCACCTTCGGCCAAACCAAGCCCAACGAAAAACTCAGCGATCTGATCTATCCCATCCCTGTTTTCACGGATGACGAACAAGCTGCCCAAACCGCAAAAATCAGCGATACGCGTAACACGCAGCCGGCTCTCGGCGCAGTCTCGCTTGGTGCGTGGCAGGTCCTCCAACACTTTGGCATCGCAGCTGACTTCACCGCAGGTCACAGCTTTGGTGAACTCGTTGCGTTGCATGCTGCAGGTCGCATCACTGCCAGTGACCTGATGAAGCTTGCATTGGTTCGCGGGCAATTGATGTCGCAAACAAGTGAGTCAGAAAGTAAAGGTTCGATGATGGCGGTGATGCTCGATAAGCCATCCGTCGAAGCGTTCCTTGCCCAGCACAAACTTGATGGCCTGATCGTTGCCAACCACAACTCGCCGCAACAGGTCGTGCTCTCTGGCCCGGTTGATCAAATCGACGAAGCTCAAAAACTGCTCAAAGCCCAGAAGACCCGCTGCAAGAAGTTGGCGGTTTCCTCCGCGTTTCACAGTAGTTTTGTCAGCGATGCTGCCCAACCATTCGCTCAAGCTTTAGCGGAAGTCGACTTTACCAACACAAACGTGAAAGTCTTCGCCAACACCACAGCTCAAGCTTATCCCGATGACGTGAATACCTGTCGCGATCTCTTAGCCAATCAGTTGGCCAAG
>JBICHS010000569.1:0-10366 GCA_043101135.1 Phycisphaeraceae bacterium JB051 | reverse complement strand
CCATCAACATTGATAATCAGGGCTTCGTCGTGGTCGGCATCCTCAAACCCGTCGGGCTTGCAGCAGGGGCGGGCACCGCACTGGTCGGGCGTGACCTGAATTTCGACGTGCACATTCCCATGTCTGCCGCGATGGCACGTTTTGGTGATACCCGCGTGAACCGTGGCAACGGCAGTTTCGAAGCCACCAGTGTGGAAGTCTCAGAAGTCTACATCCAGATCAAAGACGAAAAAGCCGTCCCAGTTGTCGCTGAACAAATCCGACACTTGCTTGAAATTGATCACAAGGAAGCAGGGGACGTGACGACCATCGTACCTTTGGAGCTGTTATTGCAGGCTGAACGCACGCAGAAGATGTTCAACGTCCTGATGATTGCCATCAGCTCGGTGTCGCTGCTTGTCGGTGGTATCGGGATTATGAACATCATGCTTGCGACGGTGACCGAACGCACACGTGAGATTGGTATTCGTCGTGCGCTCGGCGCAACGCGTCTGCATATCGCCTACCAATTCCTCGTGGAGACCACGGTGCTTTCAGGCATTGGCGGGATCATTGGCATTCTCGTTGGGCTCGGTGCGATTGCTGCCTTGGTTTATGCCAATCAGTATTTCCCGTCACTGGAAAAGCCGCGCATCGTGCCGATTTCGATTCTGGTGAGTTTCGTGGTTGCCTCGTCGGTAGGCATTGTTTTCGGGCTCTATCCCGCAGTGCAGGCTTCACGCCAGGACCCAATCGTCGCGCTGCGTCACGATTGATTACGTACATTTTTCATATTGTCGCACAATGAAAAACCGCTTGCGGTTTAGCAATGTCTTGGCGCGATGGGTTGATTGATACAATCACGTCGCGTCTTGAAGCGCTAAACCGCAAGCGGTTGATAATTCAAACGAAATCCGAAATCTGAAATCCGGAGGAGATCAGCCTTCGGGGAAGTCGACGATGGGCAGGATCACGGGCGTGCCCACGGTGTCAGGCAGGGCTGCCATTTCCGCCAATGCGGTTTCGACATCGCCTTGCTTGGCTTCATGGGTGAGGATGACCACGGGTGCGGTTTGCTCATCTTCGGTTTCGTGTTGCATGACCGCGTTGATGCTGATGCCTGCGTTACCCAGAGCGCTGGTGAGTTTAGCCATCACGCCGGGGACATCCTGCACATCCACACGCAGGTAGAATCGGCTGATGAGTTCGCAGGGGTCTGCCAACTGCACGTCGGGGTGCGTGACGGGCCAGATGTTCATCTGCTCAAATGCCTTGGGATACCAGCCGCTGACGATGTTCAGAAGGTCGCTGACCACAGCCGACGCGGTGGGCAGTTCGCCTGCACCACGTCCGTAGTAGAACGTGTGCCCCGTGGCTGAGCCGTAGACTGACAGCGCGTTGAACGAGCTGTCGACCTGGGCGAGTTGGGTTTCCTTGTTGATAAAGCAGGGCATGGTGCGAAGACTCAGGCCGGCTTCGGTTTGTTGAGCCATGGCAAGGAGCTTGATTTCATAGCCCATTTCACTGCCGAAGTTCACGTCGGAAAGATCCAGCGTGTCGATGCCCTTAAGGGAAATCTGGTCTTCGGTGACTTTCACATCGAATGCCAGACTTGAGAGCACGACCAGTTTCTGGGCAGCATCGGCACCGGAGACATCAAGCGTCTCATCGGCTTCTGCGTAACCGAGTTCCTTGGCTTCAGCCAAAGCGTCCGCGTAGGTCTTACCCTTCTGGACCATCTCGGTGAGAATGTAGTTACAGGTACCGTTGAGGATGCCGTAGAGCGCGTCGATGCGGTTGGACATCAGGCCGAACGACAGGGCGGTGATGATGGGGATGCCACCACCACAGGAAGCTTCAAACGCGATGGAGACCTGATTCTGTTTAGCCAGCGTGTAGAGTTCAGGACCCTGTGCCGCGAGTAGTGCCTTGTTGGCGGTGACGACGTGACATTTGTTTTCGATCGCGCGGCGGACAAAGTTACCCGCGACTTCCACGCCGCCAGCCACTTCAAGGACAACATCCATTTCCTGAGCGAAGAATGCGTCAGCATCATTGGTCAGAATGGACTTGTCAACCAGGCCGGTCATCATGGCTTTTTCCGTATCGCGAACCAGGACACCGACCAGTTCGAGGGTCGTGCCGGTGCGCAGTGCATATTGCTGGGCGTTGGTTTTGAGGAGTTTGGCGACGCCGGATCCGACGGTGCCAAGACCGATCATACCGATACGGATTGGGTTGGACACGTTGTGTTCCTTACTGTTTTTAAAGTCAATTCCAGTCCCACAAGATAGCAATTTACGACGTTTTGAGCCAGTTGGGCGTCAAATGCCACAGCTACAATGCTTCAATACGTTATAATGCTGTTGTTCTGCTTTTTTAGGTTTGCCGGCCTGAATCTGGCAGAGTTCTTAAACCGTTGTGAGTATGAAAGAATAAGAGTAGCCAATGAGCCCGATGCAACCCACCTCCCAAGTTGATCCTGATGAGGCGATGTATATTCCCGCTTGTTCGATTTTTCGTCGTTTCCTCAAGAAGCAGGGGCTTAAGTTTACGCCTGAGCGCGCCAAGATTCTTGACGCCGTTTTAGCCAAGGAAGAAATCTTTGAAGCTGAGCAGTTGCTTTATGAGATGCGCAATGAAAATATCCGCGTCAGTAAAGCCACAATCTATCGCACGATCAAGCATCTGCTCGAAGCCAAGATCATTCGCGAAGTGCTCATTGACTCCAAGCAGGCGCACTATCAACTGACCTATGGCAAAGACCCGCAGGCCTATCTTGTCTGCATGGAAACCAACACCATCATTCCCTTTGACGCACCGGAGCTCAAAGCCCTGCGTGAACGCATCTGTGCTGAAAACAACTTCAAGCCCGTCAGTCACCAGTTTGTGATTTATGGCCTGTGTTCAGACGTCAAAGACGAGCCGGACGAAGAAGCATAAGTTGGTGAATTGATCTTGAGGATCGGGGGATCGCAATGACAACACGAAAAGACCTGGGACTCAAACAGCCCGCAGGCTTCAGGCGAGCACATCACACCTCATCAAGATCCGCCTGCTCGATCGGGCGGCTGATTTTGTAATCGCCTTTGAACCACTTGTTCAGATCGACAAGTTGGCATTGCTTGTTGCAAAAGGGGAAGGTCTTGACGTCGTCGGCGACTTTCTCGCCACATGTCGGACACTTGATGGATTGTTTTTTCTTGTCGTTGTCACTCACGATTAATCTCTTTAGTCTGATTCAATAGCCGCGAGCTGACAGCTCGCGCGTCTGCCAACCTTACAAGGACTTAGTTGCTGATTCAATGTCAGTCATACGTTTTGCAACTTGTCCATAACCGGTGAACGTGATTTGTCGACTGGTGTCCGACAAATGCTTGAGCGTGATCTGCAGCCGATCGTCCGGCAGGACATCGCTGACTTTCGTGGCCCACTCAATGAGCAGGACGGATTCATCAGCCACGTCTTCAAAGCCCAGATTCAGCAGGTCAGCAGGACGCTCAAGACGGTAGGCATCGATGTGGATCAGCAGCGGTTTGTCCTGATCTTCAGGTTCGTATTCATGCATGAGGACAAACGTTGGGCTGGCGACTGCGTGCCCGTCTGCGCCCATGCCCTGGGCAATGCCACGGATGAGGTGGGTTTTGCCTGCACCCAGCTCGCCGTCGAGGGTGACCCAGTCGCCTGCGTGTAGACAGTTGGCAAGTTTCTCACCCAATGCGATGGTTTGGTCAACGCTGTTACTTGTCAGTTCGATGGTGTTGGTCAACGTTCGATCCTGTGTCATGAGGTTTACAGGTTAATGGTGTTCCCAACCACGGTCGGTCAAGTCGATCAATTGGTCGTCGTCGAGCTTGATCTTGACGGTGGGTTGGTTGTCACTTTTGACCATGCGGCCGATGACGGTGATCGGGACGCCCAGCACTTCCCATGTTCCGGGACTGCCGATGGCTGCGTGGTCGGTTGCAAAGAGTAACTCGTAATCCTCCCCATCGCCAACGGCTTGTTGCCAGGTTGCGTCATCACGGCAGGGGAGCTTGCTTTGCTCGATGACAGCTGAGACGTTGCTCATTTCACACAGATGCCCCAGGTCCCGCGCCAAGCCGTCAGAGATGTCGATCATGCAATGCGGGCGTGTGGCTGGGTACTGTGCAATCGCGCGGGCGATGTCGATGCGGGGTTCGAAGGTCAGGTGATGATCGGTGGGATAGCTTTTGCCGAGCTTGCCTGTGACGCAGATGACATCGCCGGGTTGAGCGCCCGATCGCTTGACGGGGGCGATGCCTGCGGGGGTGGCCAGGACGGTGACGGTTAAATGCAGCGGCCCATCCCAGATGGAAACGTCCCCGCCGATGAGTGGGCATCCATAGCTGGCAGCGGTATCACGCATGGCTGCAAAAAGTTCGTCGCTGCGGTCGGCACCAAAGTCACGCGGCAAGGCCGCCGTCGCCAAAGCGCATAACGGCTTACCGGCCATGGCTGCAATGTCCGATAGGTTTCGCGTCACCGCCTTGCGGCCGACCTGCGCCAGCGAGTGACATCGCAAATCCACATGCACCTGATCAATGAGCTGATCCACTGCTGCGAGCACCTGATCATCACGGATCTGAATCGCACCCATGTCATCACCAGGTGGGATCGTCACGGCTTGCGGCAGGCGATGGTTGGATTGATAGATATTGTTGAGTAGGACAAATTCGCGCATGTTAATTTAGAGTAAGTCTTTCTACGTTACCAGTTATACGGGTTACTGATAGCAGACATTGATTGTACCAGACAATTAATTGTTTCATTGACTGGTTTGCTTGCTCATTGTTTACGATATTTGACTCGTCTTATCCCGTCATATCCTCACTGATTTTCGGGCACAGGAGGTTTTATGCCAGTTGAGCATGTTATGGCAGCGAAATTGGGGGTTGCTGCTGACACCGGGGATCACAGAGATCAACGGCGACAGCACGAACGCTTTGAATGGCGGATCAATTTGCAATTGCGCATTCAAGATCCGACACAGAATCAAGTGGGTTATCAGGAAATGCAAGTGGTGACCCATGACCTGTGTGCGGGGGGATTCAGCTATCTCAGTAAAGCGCCGTTGAACAGGAATATTGCCGTTCTCGCGTGCATGCCCCATCTCAAGAAAGACCGCTGCGTCATCGGCAAGGTCCGATACTGTCAGCAGGAAATCGGGCTGCAATACCGCATCGGCGTGAAGTTTCTCCAACGTGTTGATGTCACCTGGTGATTATCCGGACGTTCGCAGGCAATAGCTCCAAATTCGTTTTTGCTTTTTGTTTCCATCACCTCATCAATTTCACTTTCAATCAGTCCGATACTGATACGTAGACTCTGCATAACAGAGAAAGTATCAGTATGCCCCTTGTTTTGAAAACCGATGAATTGCAGGAAGGTATGCGTTTGGGGGACGCACTGATATCCAATGGCATGATCATGCTGCCTGCAGGCAAAGTGCTCACCGACGGCGACATCTCCGCGGTGCGGCGTCGCTTCCCCGGCGTGTCATTGACCGTCGGTGATCCGGTGCTTGATAAAGTCGTCGACTTTGAAGATGACAAACGCGAACGCACCGTTGCCAAGGAAGCGCAAAAGAAAATCGTCAAGTCCATGGAGCATGTCCAGGAACGCTTCAACAAGCGAACCGATGCGGGCAAAATCAATTTCAAAGCCATGGCAGATTCCGTCAACGAAGTCATGGAGTACATCCGCGACAACCCCGTCTCCTCGGCGTTGATCAGTCGCTCCCTCGAATCTGACAGCTATCTTTCCGAACACACCGGCAATGTGTTTTACCTCTGCCTGGTGCTTGGTAACGCGGTTAAGGATTACGTGGTCAAAGAACGTATCCGTCAGACGGCAGCCAAGAATCTGTCACCGGACAAAGCAATGGATCTCAAATCATTGGGCCTTGGCGCGATGTTTATGGATCTGGGCATGTACCCCATCCGCAGTATTTTCAATAAAGACGGTGAACTGACTCAGGACGAAAAACAAATGCTCTTTGAGCATCCCAATGTCGGGGCGGATATGCTGCCTGACAGTATCTCAGCGACCGCACGCATGATCGTCCGCACGCATCATGAAAATTACGATGGCAATGGTTACCCGCGTGGTATCCCTGCTGAAAAGCTTCACGTCTTTTCACGCATCGTGCGCATCTGTGATTCATTTGATGCAGCAACGGCGGATCATGTTTTCAAGAAAGCCAAGTCACCCTCGAAGGTGCTTTGGGAAATGTCGCTTGGACCCTGTCGTCGTTTTTATGATCCGGCATTGATGCGCGTTTTTCGTGGCCTGATTCAGCCGTTCCCCATTGGCTCGAAAATCATGCTCAATGATGAGAGCTTTGCCGTCGTCGTCAAATACAATCACAAGGATGCCTTTGATCCTTACATCATGGTTGTCTTTGATAACAAGAACCAACGCATCCCCACCGAACGATTGGGTAAACCCTTCTGCCTCTCATCCAAGCCGGGCATGCGCTTCGTGCGATTCGGTGATGAGCCGTTGGGCTATCTTTACAGTGTCAAAGATGAATTGTCGGGCGCACTGGATCGACAGAATCCCAAGAGCGCCTTTGATGCCGTTTTCCCTTGATTTTGAATACGTGACGCACGTTCATTTTTGTCATCCCATCATTAATTTACATTTCAATTGACAACAGAGACTTACTCATCGACGTAGGTCTTGGTAAAGTGTTCTTATGGATAAAAACTGGCATACACATACCGTCAGCCTGGCTGGGGACGAACTGGAACATCTGCACCGCGAATGGCTGTTAACCAACGGCACGGGCGCTTATGCCATGGGGACACTCCCGGGCATCAACGCCCGCCGATACCACGGCCTTTTCGTGCCCACCACCCATCCGCCGGTGGGACGCATCGTGGCTGTGAATCAGATCTTTGAAAACCTCATGCTCACCAGTCAGGTCGGCACGCGATCCGTCGTCTTTTCCAGTTGCAATTTCCCGCAGCAAGACGGTTCCTATGAGCCCAACCCGCAAGGTCACACCATGCTCCGGCGCTTTGATCGGGGCCTGACCGTCAGCTGGGTCTACATGTTTGATCACATCCAACTCATTCGCGAATTGGAGCTGCATCAGAATGTCCAGGCTGCAACGCTGCGCTACACCGTTGCAGGACTGGCCCCCGATGAATCCGCGAAATTGAATCTGCATCCCATGATGACCATGCGTGACTTCCACGCGTTGTGTTCACAGGTCGATGCGTTTGATGTGCAGGGCCATGCCGACAGCGCCGTGGTCACACGTGATGGCAACAGCATCCAGTTCTCCTGTGACGGCAGCACGTTCACCACCAAATGCGAATGGTGGTACGGCATTGGTTATCCCATGGACGCTGAACGCGGGCAGGGCTGCAAGGAAGACTATTTCCTCCCCGGTCATTTCACCGTGGATATCGAGCCGGGTAAGGTCAACACGTTTGAATTGAAAATGTCACTGGGCATGTTCCCCGAACTCAAAGCCGATCGTGGCAAGCATCTCAAACCGATGCGCAAGAAACTCAAGGATTCCGTGGGTAAAGACGCGGCTTTGCTTGCGATGGCAGCGGATGATTTCGTCGTCGACCGCACCGTTGGTGATCGTTCGCTTAAGACGATTCTCGCAGGCTATCCGTGGTTTGCAGACTGGGGCCGTGACACGTTTATCGCACTGCCCGGTTTGCTGCTTTGCACCGGTCGTTACGATGCGGCGCGGGACACGCTTGCTGCCTTTGCCTCGGTGATCAAGGACGGTCTGGTACCCAACCGGTTTGATGATTATTCCTCCGACGAGAGTTCAGCCCATTACAACAGTGTCGATGCAGCGCTCTGGTTTATTCAGGCGGCTCATGCGTATATGGATGCCACCGAAGACACCGCCAGTTGGAATGATTGGCTTTGTGATGCGGTTAAAAGCATCATCGAAGGCTACATCAAAGGTGCAGGCAGTGATGTCCGCATGGCTGGTGATGGCATGATCTACGCGGGCAATGAACGCACGCAACTGACATGGATGGATGCCAAGTGTAATGACGTGATTTTCACGCCACGTCAGGGCAAAGCCGTTGAGATCAACGCGCTTTGGTACTGCGGGCTGGCCCAGACGGCTGAGCGGTTAAAGGCAACCGACAAGCAGGCTGCCAATCACTACACCAAACTCACCCAGCGCATCAAGCGTGCTTACGTCAAGACGTTCTGGGATGAAGACCGTGATGCGCTGCGTGATCATGTCTGGCTCACCGATGCGGGCAATGAAGAACATGCCGACCGCGCGGTTCGCCCCAACCAGATTTTTGCGGTGTCGCTGCCTTATTCACCGTTGCCTCAGGTCCGCCAGAAGAAGGTGTTGGCCGAGGTGCGTGACAAACTGCTCACGCGTTATGGCTTGCGGACCTTGCCTGAAACCGACCCGCATTACCACCCGCAATACACCGGCGAGCAATTCCATCGCGACAAGGCATATCACCAGGGGACAATCTGGCCATGGCTGATGGGCCCCTATGCCGAAGGCGTGTTGCGCGTGGGTAAATTCAGTGATGAAGCCAAGGCCGAAGCCATGCAGGCCGTTTCGCCGCTGCTGAATTTCCTCAAGGAAAAAGGCATTGGTCAACTGCATGAAATCCATGAGGCTCAGCCGCCGCATCGTCCGGTTGGATGCATGGCTCAGGCATGGAGTGTCGCGGAGTTGGTTCGCGTGTTGACATTGATTGGTCAGAAATAAGAACGCGCCATTTGTGGCAGATAGACCGTCGAATTTTGAAGTTGGGAATGCTTGATGCAGACATTGATTCTCGTGCCGACGCGTGCGGAAATGGACCTGATATTTGAAAGCCAGGAACCGAGTTGCTCGCCATGGCCTAATGTTGACGCGGTCCTATGCGGGTTCGGCCAGCTTCTCACAGGCATGAATACACTGCGGTTGCTCATGGCCGGTGACTATGATCAATGTCTCCTGGTGGGGCATGGTGGCTGTTTTAATCCGTACAAGGTTCCCATCGGTCAGGCGGTTCTCTGTCGCGGTTTTCACCAGTATGGTTTTGGCTTTTGTGAAGATGGCCAGATCCGCAGTTATGCTCAGACGGTAGTGGCTTCTTTGATTGATGCTGAAGATTACCAGCCTGCCACGCTGATCCCGCAAAGTCCAATCGGCGATGCCTTACAGGTTGTAGATTGCCTGAGTGTCTTTTCTGCATCCGGTGATGCCCAGGAAGCGGAGAATCGCTGCGATTGGTTTAGGATGGATATCGAAGAGATGGAAGGCTACGGCGCTGCTTTGGCTTGTCGGCAGATGAATGTCCCGTTTGGTGCGATCCGTGGGATTACCAATCAGGCAGGCGATCGTGATCATGCCAACTGGAAAATGAACGAAGCGGCTGATGCGATTCGGGAGGCATTGCAAGCCTTGTTTGCCAATGCGAGTCAAGCATGAAAATCGGTATCTCAACTTGTCCCAATGATACGTACACGTTCTGTGGTTTACTAGAGTCTGCGATTGCTGATGCACCCGCGTTGGATTTCACGCTCGAAGACATTCAAGCACTCAACGATCATGCCATGGCCGGTGACTATGACATCGCCAAAGTGAGTTTTCATGCTGCATTGAAGTTAGCGGATGAGTACCGCGTCCTGCCGGTGGGGGCGGCATTGGGTTACGGGGTCGGTCCGTTGAAGCTCGCGCGTGATCCATCACTGGGTTCCAAGCCCAAGCAAGGTGACATTGTTTTATGTCCCGGCCAATGGACGACCGCAACACTGCTTTACCGACTGTTGGTTCCTGATGGGCCTGAGCCAGAGCACGTGGTTTTCAGCCAGATCATGCCTGCATTGCAGGAAGGTCGTGCGGACTTTGGCGTGGTGATTCATGAAGGTCGTTTCACCTATGAAGAATACGGCTTGTCGTTGGCGATGGATCTTGGGCATGAATGGGAAACGCAGTTGCATCAACCTTTGCCACTAGGCGGCCTGGTGATTCGTCGGAGTCTGGGTGAGGATGTTGCCATGCAGGTTACGCAGGCAGTCCGCCAATCGATGGACTTTGCCATGGCCAACCCCAATGTGGCTACGCGTGTGATGAGCCGTTATGCCCAGGAGTTTTCCAACGATGTGCTCTGGGAGCATGTGAAGCTTTACGTCAACGAGACAACGTATGACCTTGGCCAAGTCGGTCGCGAAGCGCTCGAAGCACTTGCAACACAAGCACGCAAAGTCGGGTTGATCGATTCTGATGTGTCGTTGTTTTGAATCTGTCTGCCCAAACGCATTCTCATGATTGCGACTCGTGTTGATTGCCATGTGCATCCTGTGTTGTCATTCCCGCGAAGGTGGGAATCCAGTGGCATTCTGTGATCACTTGCATATTTCACTG
>JBICHS010000568.1:0-3208 GCA_043101135.1 Phycisphaeraceae bacterium JB051 | reverse complement strand
AATCGGCATCCATGCTCATAACAATCAGCAGCTTGCCTTTGCCAACACCATTGAAGCGATCATCCTCGGTGCCAATCGCATCGATGCCACGATGATGGGCCTGGGTCGCGGTGCAGGCAACTGCCCGATGGAACTGCTCATCGGTTTCCTGCGTAATCCCAAGTTCCACGAACGCCCGATCTACAAGCTCCTGCAGGATTACTTTGTGGATCTGCGTAAGGAAATGGAATGGGGCCCGACGATCCCTTACGCCATCGGCGGCCTGCTCAACCAACACCCACGTGCAGCCATGGCATGTCGTGCGGATGAGGCAAACAAAGACAAGTACGTTGAGTTCTACGACAAGTGCACCAGCGAAACTTGATCTGAGTTCAATCTCAAGACGAATGATAAACACGGTTGTGGCGACATGTCACAACCGTGTTTTTTGTATCTCATATGTAAACACGTTGTGTGATTACCGGCGCATTTCCTGATCGATGTCGATGCGTTTATCCAATGGGATTTTAAACGCGCGGTCTGCCAGATAATGCCAATCAAAACCACGGGCGAAGGCTTTGTCCTTGGCGCGGTCCACGCCGGGCTTGGCGTCGGTGACCTGTGAAAGTTTGGCGTTCATCGAGAAGCCTTCGGATGGCACATCAATGCGGACCGCAAGATGCAGATAGGCTTTGGCATCACTGCCAGCAAGCGGTAAACCGTAAAGCTGATTGAGCGTTGAAACCACCGCAGGCTGACCATCAGGGGCAAAGATAATCACCTGACGCACGGCATAGGAAACCGGGTCGATGAGAATCTTAACATTCGCATCCGCAGGCTCAATGGTGAAGTAACCACGCTCCCAATCGACCTTGGCCTGCCCATTGGGATTCAATGGCAAAAGTCCCAGCAGCATCGGGATGTCGGCAGGTCGAATCTGCAACGGCAAATTGCGAATGTTCACATGCGACAGCGAGCTATGCGATCCGTAGAGCATGCTCTTTTCGCCGATGAGATCGAAGAACCAGAAATGCTCATCATCACATCCCGCCCAAAGCAATGTGCCTAAGCCGAACTTGCCCAGTGAAAGTGCAACGTTCTGAGGCAGGTCGATCATGAGTGTCGATTGATCGCCGGACTCTTTCTTGGTTTTGCCTTCGTCATCACGATAGGTCACGTCGATATTGGCCTTGGCCCAGACTCGGGTGAGACCTTGAATGTGACTGTTATGACCATCGACCAACTTGGCATAGCTGGGCATGATCATCGGCGGTCGCTGATAGGCAGCGGGAACCGCGGTGTTACGGTTGGTGGTGGGGAAAAGCTCACAGCCGACCAGAGAGATCATGACGATCAGCAATGGAGCGTAACGTATGAAAGCCAAACCTTGTGATTGCGTTGCATCTTTCATCGTATTCCTAAATTCATGAGGTTTTACACCTGCACCAGATTGACATCTGGTGCTCAGCGCAAGATTGCAGGTGTTATTCGAGTTCGCCTTCGAGGATCTGACCCAGCTGGTCGGAGACCTGTTGAATCTGGTCTTCATCCAGATGCGGGTCGATGATCTGAAGCTTGTTTTTTTCGTCCCACTTGCCCATGTGTCCCTTGGCCACGTCAAGCTTGGGCGTCATCGTCCAGACTTCCGTGCCATCCTCCTGCTTGGCGGATTTGTCGTAACGCAGGAGTTTTTTACGCATGAGAATCAAGGCAATGACAAAGCGGAAGGCCTGACGCTGCGGCTGGGTTTCATCAGCCAGACGCAATAGCAGGTTCATGAGCACGCTGTCGTCGACGAAAAGTTTTTTCTTCTTGGACGGTTCGGGAACCGTCGTCTTCCAGAAGCTGAACAGATTCTCCGGCCGCTTGCCTTCGTCCCAAGCCTGCATCGAGATATCAATACGAACAAAGCCCGGATCATCCTTGGAAGGTTTTTGTCCTTCTTCCAAAGGTGCATCGACGAGCGTTGCGACATACTCCTCACCGGGCTCAAGCTTACGCTCGGTAAAAGCACACACGCCGGTGGTTCGCTGGATTTGATAGGGGTTGTTGAGTTGGGACATAATTTTTTGTTTTACCGCCAAGACGCCAAGAGCGCCAAGTTAAGAGAGACAAAAACTCTGATTGATCTTGGCGTCCTTGGCGTCTTGGCGGTTCAAATGGTTTTATTCAGTTACACCCAGTTGCTGCGCTGCAGCCAGTGAAGTCTGTTGCATGAGGACAGCCAACGTCATCGGGCCTACGCCGCCGGGGACGGGGGTGATGAGGCTGGCGACTTTGGCAGCGGACTCGAAGTGCACGTCACCGACATTCCCGGGGTTGTAGCCGGCATCCATGACAATCGCGCCATCCTTGAGCCAATCACCTTGGACAAACTCGGGGATGCCCACCGCGGCAACGACGATGTCCGCCTGCTTGACCATCTCGGGGAGGTTCTTGGTGCGGCTATGACAAATGGTGACCGTCGCATGCTTGGCAAGCAGCAAACCGGCCATGGGCTTACCGAGAATCGGTGAGCGACCGATGACCACCGCATGCTTACCAGACAGGTCAATGTTGGCAGATTCGAGCAAAAGCATAATGCCCTGCGGGGTGCAGCTTGGGAAGCAGCCCGGTTCGTCAAACCACATGCGACTGAAGCTGCCATAGGTCACACCATCGACATCCTTGGCAACGGGGATCGCTTCAAACGCAGCCCGTTCGTCGATCTGCTTGGGGACCGGATGCTGAAGCAAAATGCCATGCACATCCGGGTCTGCGCCCAGTTCGGTGATGGTTGCCACCAACTGCTCGGTGGTGGTGCTGTCATCAAGCTTGATATGGCGTGATGCGATACCCGCCTGTTCACAGCGGTTATGCTTCATGCGAATGTAGGTGTGCGAAGCCGGATCTTCACCGACGAGGACGGTGGCCAGGCAGACGGTTTTACCTGTCTGTTCCTTGATCTTGGCGACGCGGGCTGCCGTGGCCTGCATGATGCTGTCTGCCACGGGTTTACCGAGAATTTTGTTATCGAGGGTGTTGCTCATGTGAGGCATTATAACGGATGTTGAGGGTTGGGGTTTGGGGTGTAGGGAGCAGGGTGTAGGGGTGGTAATTTTGAAAATGGCATATGAGATCAGAATGATTGATCCTGTCTTTTACCCCACACCCCAAACCCGACACCCCATACCACTGTCTTCACACTTGCATCCCCCTTGCCATCGGATAAAGTTGTATCTTTCCGTAA
>JBICHS010000567.1:0-2872 GCA_043101135.1 Phycisphaeraceae bacterium JB051 | reverse complement strand
CGATCTGTTCGCGATCGCCATTGAGTGTTGTGACAGTGGTCTGTGGTGATGACGTTTTGCCAGCGTTGACGATGGTGCAATGCATCGACGCGTCAGCTGACAAAGCCTGCTCATTGATGATACGTATTTTTGCGATATTTTTACCAACCTGACGTTGGCCAACATCCATGATTTCGATACCGGGTGCAAAACCCCTGCTGTCGATTTGAGGCTTGATGATTCGAAAAGCTTGCGGGCGATGAAAGCCGTTTTTCATGCCTTGAATACTGCTGTATTCAACGGTTGGTTTTTGAGATGTACGTGCGAGATTCATCGCCCAGACGTTGCCTGCGATTGGGAAGTTGCTCAATGGGATACGTACTTCAACCTGCCATCCTGACGACGTGATGCCGGCAGCAGCTATGATTCCCATCGCGTCCCAATTCTTATGGACACCAACCTCATTGGGACGGCAGAGTTGGTCAAAGACCATGCCACGTGGATTGATGATGAAATGATAGTATTCGGGGCGACTTTGTATCGGCTTGAAAAAGAACTCCACACAATCATCAAACCACAGCGTGCCATCGCGCGTTTGAATGTTGCTTTGGATTGAGCCTGTATCGGGATCCGCACAATCGAAGGCGATGTAAAGATTTTTTTGATCAAAACCAAACCATGCTTGTGTTGGTTTATTGGGTTGGTCCTGCTCGGGGATGGTTGTGATAAAGCGGCCAAAATGCTTTGCCTGCTGCCATTCCCCTTGCAAAAGCTTGCCATCAATCTCTGGTATCTGTGACATGGGTGTCACAGCCAGTAGCATTGCAGGCAGAAGCAGATGCATCGTCAACATGAAGTACATTTTTTGAATCATGGTGAACCTGTGATTACTTGTTTGTGTCGGTTGTCGCCGTGGTATGAGCCTGCCACGGCGTTTGAGCGATGTTGTCATTGTCTTTTATGACGAGGGGTTGTTTGACGGGTGCTTTGAGCATGACACGTGCTTCACCATCACCATGCCAGGTATTGCCCTTGATGGTCAGATGGGAAGTAGGTTGCCAGACGGTGACGATTGCATCCGTTATACCCAGCTTGCCATTGGCCATGTTATTTTGCACAAGCACATGGTTGGCATTGTGGGCGATGCTGATCATGTTGCCTTTGTCTTTACCATGTGTGCCGTTCAAGGAAAACTGATTGCCCATGACGCTGACATGGCTGATGGGATCAGGCGATGGTGACCATGGCCGCCCGATACAGATTTCCCCGTTCATGGGCGTGTCAATACTGCGACAGTTATTGACAAAGAGATTGCCTTGGACGAGCACGCGATCACAACCATTTTTCTGCTGCACACTAAAGCCGATGAGTAACCCCCATGCAGCGGAGTTTTCAATGATGTTGCCACGGACAATGACATTGGTGCAGCCGACAACATCAATGCCTGAACCGTTGGTTGTACCACGGGAGATATTGTTGGCAATGAGAATATTGTTGCATCGTCCGTTGGCAAGGTAGGGCGCATCATGGCTGCGGATTGCGGTGTTATTGACGATCTGACAATCTTCACTACGAGAAAACCCAACACCCGACGAATCCTGCAACACATTGTGTGCGATGATCGCCTGCTTCTGATACTGCATACCGATGGCCTGCCCGCCTCCTTCGGTGACAGTGCAGTTGATGACACGATTACCAACATAGAGTTGGGTATCACCCGGCGCGCCCAATGCTGAGACGCCTTCCCACCTGAGGTTGGGTTGTTTGGCAATCCAGCCGGTGTATGTGCCGGTCCCGTTGCCTGAAAAATTCAACCCATCCACGGTGCAGTAATTTGCGCGATAGATCAAGACTGCTGCCCAGTACCATTCCTGACCGTTTTTCATTCCTTGCGTATATTCAGGCCCTTTGATGACTTTGATCATTCCATCACAGGTCACTTTGCTGTAATCATTGCGAAGCATGATCAGGCATTTTCTCCGCAGAATCCCCGGGGCCAATTCGACCATGGGCATCTTCAGCGGGTTGACCATGAATACGCCCGTTGGAATATGCACATGAATCGGCCCGGCACTCTGAGCCATCACCTGCCCCATGCGATTGAATGCTTCTGAGTCATCCGTCACGCCATCACCTTTGGCACCAAAGTCAACGGGGTTGAGTTTTAACGGGTCATTACTCGGTGTGGCTTTTTGATGGGTGGGCTGAGCTTCAAGGCTACTGCATCCAAGGCATAGCACGATCGCCACCAGAGAAAGGACAGGTCGATATGTCATCATTCTAAAAACCTTGTGCTGATATGATTATTTTTCAGAGACCGTGAAGTAACGCAATTGCCCGTCGGTTCGCGAATGCATTGCCAACGGCAGCGAATTTAATTCCTCCTTGTTTCCCGTGCGTACATGCCCGTCACCCATCAGAAGATTGGCAGCCTTGGCATGATGAGCGTAGATGGCATAGACACCGTCAGTGGGACTGTTCACGCCATAAATCAGGTAAGTTTGAATGGCATTGGAACCAGACAACGGGTTTTGAACGGAATCTGCAAGGAGAATTTTTTCAACCGGTTCTGCATCAAAACTTCCTGAAATCAGGTCAATGTGATCCGGCCCACCACGAGAGAGTGTGCCATACGTGGTGTACTTGGAGTAAACCGGCGCAGGCCGCAATGTCGGGCACTGGAAGGATTGATCACTGCTGATGTACTGCCCGTTATAGAGATACTCTGACCACGTCTTGGATAGCCCATTGAGTGGGAGGATATGTTTGTTGTCATTGAAATAGGCATAGTGCGCGACTCCGTTCTGATGGAGATTGCTTTGGCATCGCGTCGCCATGGCACGTTCGCGCGCCTTGCCCAAAGCTGGCAGGAGAATGGAAATCAGTAATGAGA
>JBICHS010000566.1:0-12034 GCA_043101135.1 Phycisphaeraceae bacterium JB051 | reverse complement strand
GGGACGGACAACCAGTCCATCGACACTTTCGCTGCAGGTATTTTCAACGACTACGGCATCGGGAATCTGCCTGAAAACAACGGCATTCTCCTGCTCGTGAGTATCAAAGACCGCAAAGTGTGTATCAAACTCGGTGGCGCGTATGGCCATCGCATGGACACCCCAAGCCGATCCATCATCAACCAGACCATCGTCCCCTACTTCAAACGCAACGACTACCCCGGCGGGATTCAAGCTGGCGTTAAAGCCTGCTTGTCCAAAATCGGCAATGTAAAATTCAGCAGCCCCAAACCTGCAGCGACATCTTCATCCACCAACACACCCACAGCGACGCTCAACAATCAGACAACGCAGACAGCAACCCAATCTTCAGCTCCAACACCAGAACCCCAACACACGTACACACCCAAACACCGACCACGCCAACACCAGCCTTCCTGGCAACCCGTTGTCCTGCTGAGTCTGGGGATGATCGGCGTCCTGCTCATCGCGGTGAGTTTGTTCCGCAGTGGCAAGCGCGGTTGGGGATGGGTCTTCGTCGGACTGGCGATTGTGATTTTCCTGGCAATCATTCGCCTTGCCTTTGCACTTCTGAAAAACGGTGGCAATTCACGTCATTTCCGTATCCATAACAACAACATCTCTCACCGATCACGCAACACCATGTTCAACAGCAGCCGACATCTTGGCGGTAGCAGCAGCTTCGGCGGAAGTAGTTTCCGTAGTGGTGGTGGCGGCGGTGGCGGCTTCGGCGGCGGCGGGTTTGGTGGCGGTTCAACAGGCGGTGGCGGTGCATCAGGAGGTTGGTAAATATGAAACCATTACGTTGCCCACAATGTGACGATGAACATCTGCAAACCTTCAACATCAAAGGAACGCAGGTTCAAATTGAGTCCTGCAATGTCTGTAAAGGCATGTGGTTTGATGATGGGGAACTGGCTCAAATTCTGAGAAAGGCTCAGCAGGATTTTTCAGACGAAGATGAAATGACTAAATCCAAACGCTACTGCCCGCAATGCGACTCGCGGCTGTGGACGTTTACATACCCCGACTCCAACATCAAGATCGAAACCTGCCTGCGTTGTCATGGACTGTGGCTTGATCATGGTGAGTATGAACAGATCATTGCATCGCGCAAAGCCGCATCGCCAACACCGCCCACCAACAAATCACCCAAGCCAGCAAAGCCAATCAGGAAAACGCATCCCCCCGTATCACGCACATCGCACGCATCGTCTGTCAAAGAACAGCTCATCGCGTGGATCAATCAAACCATCGACCAATTGATGGATTTTCAAGGATAGTGTTGAAAAACACGTACTTTTTTTGAATGTAGCATGTCTATGCGCTGCATGTTGATCTGTCATCCCAATACACCTGCACCGGATTTACATCCGGTGCTCAAGATGCCGCACAAACACTCACTCAAACACCAACGTCCCCCACAGCTTGGGCACTAACTCCGCTTCGGAGGGGACGTCTGCGGTGATGGCGGTTGCTTTGTTGGACCAGTAAACACGCTGGGAGGTTTTACCCGGTGTGCCACGCAGGACACCGATATCGCCCTTGACCTGCATGCCTGGCTTGGGTGTGAGTCCTAACAAGCTCAGCGGGATGGCTGCTTCAAAATTCCCACCATCGCTGGCAAGTTTGATCTGCGATGTCACGTCGGTGACCTGATCAAAGCTGATGCTGCGTACCGGTGAGGTGAACGGCACCTTGTCCGATTCGGATGTACCGGGAACGACTGCCTTGTAATGCACCGCCCAATCGCGTTGCTTGCGGTCTTCTCGCACGCGCGTGATGACCAGTCGTTGATCACCAGCAACTGCCTGATTGCGATCCGGTTTGGCGTTGGGGTCTGATGCAATCATCAGGTCCAAAGCGCCACCGGTCTTAAACGGTGCGATGTCAATATCACCTGAGTTTTGCAGCAGTTTCTTCTCCGTGGTCTTCCATGCCACATACAGCGTGTCACCAACCACCTGCATGGCAGCACTGACATCATAGGGCTTGGAGTTGGCGTTGAAGTAGGCTTTGTTGCCACGTTGATCAATCGTCGCCCACTGATTGGCGGACCACTCATCGAGCTTGCCATCGAGTTTGATGGGCTTGTTAACTATCGGCACGGTTAAGCGATTGGGGACCTTGTTGGCAAGGCGTTTTTCTTCACTCTTGATCTGCCACGCCAGACATTCACGCAGCGTATCCTTGTCGATGGTGATCGTCTGCTTGGCAAATCGCTTTGCCTGATCCAGACCATGCACCTGCACCAATGTCGAAGCTGAACCCGGGCCGGTGCAGACATAGACTTCGCCAGTATCTTTGACCTGCGTAACCGTTGGCCAGAAAGTTTCATCGCCAAGAGTCAGATGGTCCACGCGCATGCCTTGCTTAGCGATCGGCATCCGCCAATGCGTTGCGGTACGTGAATCGTGGAAGAGTTCGGTGACAAACAATCCGTCGGATGTGAAGACGTAGATGTTGCCCATGTTAGCATTGAGAAACCACAGCGGCCCCAGGTCCGAGTTCTTCGGCGTCACGGGAAGTCCGATCAAGCGTGTTGGGCCGATGACCATGCCCGGGAATTGTGGCGTTGCCGAGCGATGCGATGGATGCAGGCCGGGCCACATATTGGGGTATGACCAATCGGGCTCCTGCCCTGCGATGCCACCACCAACGGAGTAGTTGCTGTAAGGCTGCGGCGGCGGGTAGGCGATGACACGGTTGTCGGGCATGAGCATGTATGTGCCGCCCCCACTGGAGACAGTTCGCTGTGCGCCGGTGAGCAGGATCGTTGGATTGTCAAAATCGTATTGCACTTTGCTGGATGTCACATCGACCTTGAACTGGACGACATTTTCATCAATCGCTGTGACGAATGAGAGATCAGGTTGCACGGTAATGCCGTAGGTTTTCCCACGTTTTAGCAGTGTTTCTGCCGGTTCACAGATGCCGTTACCGTTGGTGTCCTGCCACATGAAGTAGACGGGATGCTGGTGTTTATTTTTGTGTGGTGTACCTTGAGGCCAGAGATGTTTGAAGGCATCTAATTCCGTCACCCAAAAACCGTAGGCCGATCCCATTGCCGCGACGGGTTTGAGTTGCTTGCCGGTGTCTTCCCAGACGGTGACAGTGATCGTGCCGTTGGTTGGTGAACCATTGTTCCAGTTGGAGAAGAACTTACGACCATTGACACGATAGGCCTGCTCGGGCATGCCGTCAGCGTGATGTTGATTGGAAGGAAATTGCGGGCGGTCGTTTTCGGAAGCTTCACCGTGATTGTCATGACGCAAAAGCAGAACGCGTTCGACATCGGCAATGCCTTTTTCCCAGTCAATTCGGAATTGCATACCTGCGTTGTAGAACAGGTTCTTGTCATCAGGATCAAGCGCGCCACCGCCGCCGTAACGACTTGGACCGTACCACGCCTTAGCCAACTTGCCGTTGGCATCCCAGAGACTCACGCGTTTGGGTTGGGTGTGATCCTCAGCCACCCAGTAGCGACCGCGACTGTCAATGCCAAAGCCTTTGGGGTGATTCATGTGGTTGGGGTCATACTTGCCAATGGTCGGGACGCCGGGAATGCCGATGGTTTTGACGAGTTTGCCATTCGATTGTTTGCCGCTGATTGAGTAGATGCAGACTTGATTTTTCTGCCCCTGCTCCGTGACTGCCAAGTCACCATTATTCAAGACTGAAATATCACGAGGTGTATCCAATTTCATTAGCAAAGTCGACGGGACAGTGATACATGTCGAAACCGATGGCAAATTTTTAGGATCAGTTGCTGGTGACAACTTTGCAAACATGTCCGTATTGAAGCCGATCTTGACCATTTCATTACCAGTACCTGCAAGCAGTGAGCCACCTTTTGTAAAGCCCAACGCACCGGGTTGCTCCAGATCGATCTTGCCCAGCAGGGCTTTGCGTGATGCGTCGAATATCCACAGCTGATTGATGCGTGGCAGGGATGCAACCACGAGATTGTTGTACACCGCGATATCACCGACCTTGGATGGATCATTCTTCATGCCCTTTTGGGGTTTGACCAATTGGTATTTACCAAGGATGACTTCATTGAAATTTCGGTCCAGTGAAACAAATCGGACTTCACCACTGAAGCCGGAGACGACGTAGACGCAGGTGTTGGTATCGGCTTTGGGGCCGACATCCGTACCCAGCGTTTGGGCTCCGGTCCAGTGACCACCGAGCCAATGTTTGCCGCCCTGCTTGTTGCCATCCATGTCGAGCCAGAAAATGCCGTGACCACCTTCTGCGATGTAGCTGCCGACGAAAATGAGTTCCTTATTCAGCTCATTGCGATCCGCAGGAACGACAGTGATACAGCTAGGCGGCGTATGGTTGGTGCCCCATCCGCCTTTGTGATCCGGGGTCGGCCATGGTGGTGAGCCGGCATGTTCCACTGAGACTTCATAGCTCATTTCAATGGGCGGAGCTGCAAAGCCTTCGACGGTGTATTTACCTTCCTTGACCAGTTCACCGGGTACGTGATACAGGCCGTGACCTGCTGCATCGGTGTCGCGACCCAGGTCATCCAGTCCATCCCACCAGGCAACATTGTCCCCTGCGGGGAATGGCGTTTGACTGACAAGATTGCGAATGCGTTTGCCGTTGGCATCATTGATCACCAACGTGACTTTAGCTGGTTTTTCCAGTGTAAATCGGATGGCAATGGGCGGGTTGGCTTCGTGTTGATCCCACGGTTTGAGGATCGCGTCAGTCAACGGCTTATCCCCCAGTGGCATGAGTGCTGAGAGTTCATCAAGCCAGACACGCTTGCCATCTTCAGGTCTGCGGCGCATGTGCGGGTGCATCCCGTTGGGGTTATGCGGTGCAATCATTTTCAGTCGCACGGCACGCAGCGTGACGGCTTTACCAAAATCAAGAAAGCTGGGTCGGAGTTGTGACGGGTAATAATCCCAGAGATTTTCATGGGAACTGACATCCACCCAATCACTTTCGGTTGCCGACGCCAGGGTGATCTGCTCACTTGCCGGGAGCATTTGCACGATGACTTTTTCAGCACCGCATGCAAAGGCATGAAGACCGCGCAGGGTGACTGCCTGCGGGAAACTCAGTTGGACCCACACGGGATTTTCTTTGGAGACGACGAGTTCCTGCCCCTTGTTGCCGTTGTCCCAAACGCCCCATGAATCATTGGCATCGTTGATGATTTTGCCTGCTTCCTTGGGGTTTGCCGAAGCTGCCACACGGGCTTGATTCGATAAACTCGCATAACGATCTGAAAGCAGATACATCCCTCCCAGATAGCCTTCAAATTTTGCATCGGTGGGTTGAGGGACATGCGTTAAACGAACGGCTTTGGTGTTGACCACCTGCGGCAAAGTCCAGAGGACAATTGCACGACCATCCGCCTGCTCATCGGTCACTTGGCCATCGGCATCAATCCGCTGGGCCTTGATCCACTGCGACTCATCGGTGAGATCGCCCTCGCCTGTGACGGAGTCTTTGAGCACACTCAAACTGATATTGCCTGAAGTCAGAACACTGCCAACGGGAATTTGTTTTTTCAGTGACAAGCGTGCATGACGCGGGCCAAGATCACGCGTTGCACCAAAGGCAAGGCCCTGGTGATGCGTTGCCTGACCTTGCGCCCAGATGATATTCATGCGCGTATCGCCCACGGTTTTAGCAGGTTCAACTTTGCCATCACACCACTGGATATCATTGGCTCGATCAATATCTGCCTTGGTCACGGGCGTCTGAAAAATGCCCGGGTCCACGCCCCTGCGTCCATCGGACTGAGCAAACGTTGGCAAAGTCAGAAGTGATATAAGCCCTAAAAACAAGGCTGTTTTAAAGCATTCTGTTACGACGCGTTGATGCTTGATCATAAAGGTGAACCTCTGAAAATCGTGCGAGCGAATTAAGGTTGGGTGTGTTGTCATTTGTTTTACCGGTAGCCATTACCGTCAGATGCTGCCCAGCCGGCAAAGCGATTGAGCTGGTCGGTTGAGCGTTGCAGGGCATGGCCATCCAAAGCCCATGATGCGGAAGTTGTTGCGGGTTGGTCGTAAGCCATGGTCGGGTGATGCAGCGAACCGACGATAGGCGTGCTTGATGGGGCAGCATACATGTACCACTTGAAGAAGCCCGAATCGGTGAGGATGACAATATCCGATGGGTGCGGGTATTCCTTGCTACCAAGATAAAAGCCGCGACCGTCAGCATAGGCTTCGTAGTCATCGACACTGTAGCCTGAGCCGATGCGATTGTTAGACAGCGTTTGCCCATCGACGGTGACGGCACCTTTGTTGCCGACGTTGTAGTACCAAGAATTGCCGTTGACGCAGTTTGGGGTTGCGGTGAGTTTGGGAGCAAACGGGCAGCCCCAGACTTGAATGTATTGATCACTGCCGGACATGGGATTGAGATAGCCTTTGCAAAGTCGTTTACGCAGTTTGCTGCTGTCATAGGGATAGGCATTGTTGGCAAGGATCACGCCTTTGTGATCGGTCGCGTAGGCAAGAATCGCCACACCAACCTGCCGCATGTTACTGATCTCCATGGTCATTCTCGCTGCGTTCTTCGCCTTGGCCAGCGCGGGCAAAAGGATGGCGATGAGGATGGCAATGATGCTGATGACAACCAATAACTCGATAAGTGTAAACGCGTGTGTCTTGCTCTTTCCCATGCTCAGCGACCTTTCAAGGGTTTGCCAAAGTTCAAGTGCAGGCGGGGTTGAACTTGTCTTGCCAATGACGATGAAGAACTGAGACAGGCGTCACGTATGACTGTCTATTTATTTTACTTCGTTTTATTTACGATTTCTACCAAGTATTAATTTTTTTGCAAAACACCTAAATAAAGACATTTAAAACCACAGAAAAAGCAAATTTTGATAACGATCAGATTAATTCATCTTCAAAGAACGGTTCGATCGCGCAGATTTGCGGCCGAGCCTCGGGGCTTTGCATCTCGTCGATGAGCTGCTGACCACTGCGAATGACCTGACGGGCGTCGTAGCCCAGACGGCGCATCGATAATTCATCATCCGACGGTGATGGGAAGTTGGCATGGGCGATGACGCAGACATCTTTCTTTGCTGTCACCCCTGCATCAAGCAAGCCACCTTTGACGTACTCAATGATATTGTCATCAGCGATGAGTAACGCATCGGGGCGGCGACGGTTATCTGCATGCATCATCAAATGCGTGATGCGTCTTGCTGTCTGTGGCTCGGTTAAACTCACGGATTGAAACCACTGATCCTCAAAGGTAATTCCCGCTTGAGCGCAGGCGTCGATCAAAGTTGCCATGGCTTTGCGTTCCCAACCGACAATGCCTAATACGCCCAACCGCTTACAGCCTTGCTTTGCAAAATGACTGACGGCTTTGCGGACATACTGCTCGGTGGACATGGCAAGCAATGACCAGGACATCGCTTTTTGACGGGTGTTGGAAATGAGAATCTGCGGGATGGTTGCGGACTTGAAACGTTCGGGGACAAAGCCGCAGTAAATCACCCCTGCCAATCGCTGATGCATCAGATCATAGGTCAGGTCGGTAATGCCCTGGTTCTCGACTTTGTCTGCAACGCCTAGATACACGGGAATGCTCGCGTGATCCTGCCCGTCCATGGCATTGGCCTGATCGGCGAGCACTTTGAAAAACTGCGGGTATCCCGGATCATCGAGCTTCGAGCCCAATGCCAACCCATAGCGATGCAGGTGCGGCGGGAAGTCCACCACGAAAGTCCCACCACGACGCTGAGCTCGCAAAAAGCCATCGGCTTTAAGTTCATCAAAGGAACGCTGAAGCGTCTCAGGACTGACCTTGTATTTGCGCTCAAGGATCACGCGCGTGGGAAGCTGTTGCCCGGGCTTGTATTTGCCTGCGACAATCGCCTTACGCAGTGTGGCAGCAATTTTCTGACTCTTGCCCTGCGTCTGATTTGGGGGACTTGTTTTTCTCTTTCCCATCAGTGTTGATCGTAGTCAAAGCGATAGAGCATCACAAGCTCATATCACTGTACACATGCTGGAAATTTCAGACGGGGTTCCCTGATATTGTCTCGCCGTGGTGTTCAAAACCCGCTAAAATGCCGACTCTCAGGATCGAAGACAGGAGACGCCGAATTGAAAGAGTCCCAACGCCCCTATCTATTTTGGACATGTTACATTGCCTTGGTCGCAACGAGTTTCGGGTTTATCTCGCGAGCGTTTATGCTTGCTGACTGGGGCAAAGCCTTTGGGATCAGCGAGACGCAGCAAGGCGAAATCTTCGGCGCTGGACTCTGGCCGTTCTCCATTTCCATGGTGGTCTTCTCATTGATCATCGACCGCGTGGGATACAAAAAAGCGATGTGGTTCGCGTTGCTATGTCATCTGATCTCAGTTGCAATGACGGTCACAGCCAACGGCTACGAATCGCTGTACTGGGCGGCGTTCGTCGGTGCATTGGGCAACGGCACGATTGAAGCCGTCATCAACCCGGTGATCGCATCGATCTACCGTCACGAAAAAACCAAGTGGCTTAACATTCTCCACGCCGGTTGGCCGACGGGCTTGATGCTTGCAGGTGCGATTACGTTGGGCATTGAGGATTGGGACTGGAAACTCAAGGTCTGTCTGATTCTTCTGCCGGTGGTGATTTATGGCGTGATGCTCATCGCCTGCCCCTTCCCGGTCTCTGAACGTGTTGCTGCAGGTGTCTCTTACAAGGACATGCTCAAGGAACTGGGCGGCGTGGGGATCTTCATTCCCACCGTGCTCATCTTCGAGGAACTGGGGCGCGTGCTCATCCAACCGGGCAACAGCCTCTTTGCTGAAGGCTGGGCATTTCGCTTTGACAACCAACCCTTCACCATCATCCTGATCATCTCGCTGGTGATCTCCATTGCCTACGGGCTCTACGTCCGATCCGCTGGCAAGCCGATGTACATTCTCATGCTCATTGTCATGCTCCCATTGGCAACGACAGAGCTTGGAACCGACGGCTGGATTAAGGACCTGATGACACCTGCGATGAAACAACTTGGCGTGCAGTCAGGCTGGTTACTGGTGTACACCTCTGCGATCATGGTCACATTGCGATTCCTGGCGGGCCCCATCATGCGTATCTCAAAGCTCAACCCGCTGGGCTTGTTGTCCGTGGCCTGCATCCTCGTGATCACCGGCATTGCATGGCTATCCCAAATCAATGTCGCCACCTACACCAAAGCCACCGGTATCACCATCCTTGTTGCGGCATTTATTTACGGGGCAGGTCAATGTTTCTTCTGGCCAACCACGCTGGGCTTTGTCGCAGAACGTTTCCCCAAAGGTGGCGCCTTAACGCTTAACACCATCGCAGGCGTCGGCATGCTCGGTGTCGGCATCCTCGGCGGGCCGTGGTTGGGTTACATCCAGAACACCACCATTTCCGACCAGCTACAGCAACGTGAACCCGCCCTGTTTGAGCAAATTGCTGGGGATCAAACCCAGAGCATGTTCGGCAGCTACACCCCCATAGATAACACCAAGCTCGACGCCCTGCTTCAAGCCGAACAAGCTGATGCGGATATCATCAAGAACCAGGTCGAAACCGCGCAGGTCAAAGGTAAATCACAAGCGTTACTCAAAGTCAACATCCTGCCTTTGATCATGCTCGTGACGTTCATTGGCCTGATCATTTACTTCAAGTCCAAGGGCGGCTACAAGCCCGTGGAACTGGCACTTGAAACGGATGCGCAGGATGACGCGCCAGGTGAAACGTTGCCAGAGCAACCAGACGCTGCCTCGAAAGGCTAAAGCGTTCCCTATCATCTGTCGCGTTATGTCTTGCTGCCTTTGCCAGTGTCGATTGGCATCGACAAGCCCGTTACACATGGATTCGCAAGGCTCACAGAATGCCACTGGATTCCCGCCTGCGCGGGAATGACGGCGGGTGGAGATGAATTGTTGTATTGTTTTAGCTGCGAAAGATCACAGAGGCATGGCCCCTGGCAATCGTGTGTTTTGCGCATAAAAAAGACAGGACAGATCTGAAACCTGCCCTGTCTGGGGTTGATCGGATTTAACCGATGGTCATTTGTTACTGCTGGCTGCGATAAGCCTTGATCAAAGCATCAAACTCAGCAACAGACATGTTGGCGGGCTTGACCTTCTCAAAGAGCATTGCACGTGCTTGAGCTTCATCCAAGCCAAGTGACTTGGCGAGTTTTTCAACCGACTGAATCATGACCAAAAGTTCCTTGAACTGGGTCGTGAGTTTGTCGTTCTGCTGAGTCACGTTGTAGAAACCAGCCATGCGGACATCCATACTGGCATCTGCGGAGGCATTGGCCATGTAGTCGCTGTACGCGTCATTGAGTGCCAACTGGAACGCAGCCAACTGCGTTTCCAAGAAGTTGTCAAAGAGTTCATCAAGCTGCTGTGCCAGTTCCGTATCGGCATTGGCACCCGAACCTTCAGCATTCTCATTCAGAGCCATCTGCATGGAGAACGGCATGGTTTCGGTGTCGCCCAAAGCCAACTGGGTATCGCCACCCTGTCTGCCGGGGTTGTTGTTGCCGTTGACCTGACCACCGAATTGCGGGTTGGTTTCACCTGCAAGGTCGGGGTTTTCCGTGTTGGAGATGATCGGCACTTCGGTGGCAGGCAGTGTGCTGGATTGCAACTGCACGACATTGATGCCTTGGGGACCATTCACCACAGGTTGGGTTGAGCCGGATTCAAACACAACCCGGTCACCGGTGACATTGCCACCGATGATCAACTGACCACCAGCACCACCACCCGGAGGTGTTGTATCGACGGTGCCGGTCCCGGTCGTGTTGAAGTTGCCGGTGTTGTTGAAGTTGCCACCACCGGTATTGACGCTGCCGCCATTGACCTGGGCGCCACCGTTGTTGGTGAAGTCACCGCCACCGGTGTTGACCTGGGAGTTGTTGTTGGTGCTGCCACCGTTGATGACGATGTTGCCCCCGCCCGTGTTGATATTGGTGTTTTCAAAAATCACATGGTCATTGGCGGAGAACACATCATTACCGGCACCGGCGAAGTTCGCACCGGCGGAGATTTGACCGAGGATTCGCGTCGTATCACCATCACCGACGAAGTTCATACTGCCATCGTAATCCAGTGTCACCGGACCGTAGACGAGAATGTCATCACCTGCAGTTTCCTGTGGTGTTGCAAACGTGGTCGGGTCTGTAATGAGAACTTCACCCACCGTAATCACGCCTGAGCCGTTAACGGCATCACCAAACGTGCGGCTTGCAAAACCGTCTGAGATCGCTGTGTAATCCGCTGCATCGACCCAGAAATCACCGCCGACGTTGTTGCCAGCATCTTCACTCACACCGATGCTCGAAGTCGGATCGATCGGAGCCAGTGTGAGGTTACCACTACCAGTGACGGAGTTATCACCACCGTTAAAATCAACATCGGTCGCGGTGATGGCAACATCGTTGACACCAAAGCTGACGGTGTCATCGAAGGCCACCACGCCGTTAGCAGAGACATCTTCGGAGAGATTCACGGCATCGATAAACGTCAGGCCAATCGGCGAATCCACTTCTTCGCTGTAGGGCCCGCCGCCGATGAGAATCTCAGTTACACCTGCAGTGCCCGTGGCTTCACCGATCAGGCCGGTGGTCTGTGAACCCTGGGTGTGAACCATCAGACGTGTGCCATCAGCCTGGAAGCCGGCAGCGACCGCATTCTGATCCGCACCGTTGATCAGGAACGGGCTGAAGTCGACGACGCCGGCGATGGTGCCTGCGACGGTTGCGATGTCCGTTGAACCGAAGTAGTTGCCTGAAGCATCCAGCGCGTTGGCTGTCCAGTTACTCAGGTTCGTACCCGAGGCTGCATTGGTGAAGCTGTTACCTGTCACCGCGATGCCACTGGGCACCTGGAAGTTGGCATTGACATAGTTACCATCAAAGGTGTTGCCTGAGATGACACTGTTGGTCAGGCTCGCAGGGTTGGAAGCATAGCTGCCATCATCGCGAACCATGAAGGTCAACGCCCCCTGATTGCCCACAAGACCGTTGTCGGTGAAT
>JBICHS010000565.1:0-2921 GCA_043101135.1 Phycisphaeraceae bacterium JB051 | reverse complement strand
GGATATTATGCACGTCCTTTTCAAAGTTGAGCACCGGGTGTCAACCCGGTGCCCGTTGTGTATACGTTTATCCAAGGGGGCACCGGGTTCACACCCGGTGCTCAACATATCGAGAGTGATGTCGAGTAAGTCCGCCCCCTGAAATAACAGTAATCTCTCTTCATGCATTCGCTTATAAATTGACGTGCATAAAGCCCGAAGGCGGGAGTATAGTGGAACCTGCAAGCGTCTACAGAATGCCACTGGATTCCCGCCTGCGCGGGAATGACGAAAAATACGAAGCCATGGAGTTTAATTATTTGAACTGATCTAATGATGTAAAAAAGCGTCTTACCCCAATGACCGCAGACGCTGGGCTTCGGCATCGGTCATGATCTGCTCACGGCGGGACATCATGACTTTGAGCGTGTCGATGAGCTTGTCCGCGTCATAGGGTTGATCGGCTTTGTCGGTGATAAAGCGCATGGGCGGGACACAGGTGGGGGTGAAGGTGGATTGGGCGATCATGGTCCCCGTGCCGATGACGGTGCCCGTGGGCATGCGGGTGGTGATGCCGGTGCGGACAAAGTCGCCAATGATCGGGCCGAGGTTGTTTAAGCCGGTGTCGTAGCGATCGCCATCAGGTGATAGCTGCATGCGGACGGGCGAGTAGGTGTTTTTGAGATTGCTCGCGGTGGTGTCTGCACCGAGATTCACCCAGTACCCCACCAGTGCATTGCCCAGGTAACCGGCATGAGCTTTGTTGGAGTAACCTGCGATGATGGCTGCTTTGATCTCACCGCCGACCTTGCAGACCGGGCCGATGACGGTATCGCCACGCAGCTGGGTCATTGGGGCAATCATCGCGCCTTGGCAGATCGCGCACGGCCCCTGAATCACAGCGGGCGCTTCAATGAGCACATCCTCATCAATACAGATCGGCCCGTTTTCACTATTAAGTATCACGCCCGGTTGAAGCTTGGCGGAACTGTGCACCTTGATGGCATGATCACCAAAACTCGTCACGCCGGGATAGCGATCATCAATTTTGCCCACCGCCTGGAATTGGCTGAGTTCAATGTCGTGGACCAGATTTTCATGCAGGACTTTGTGGATGTCCCAGGGGTAGTGAATCAACGCGTCGACCTGGACGGTGATGCACTTAAGCGAACTGGCATCAAGACGCGAACCCGAGCCTGCAGGAAAGTGTGCAGCCACCATCGTGCCATTGGGCAAACAGAGCTGATGTCCTTCGGGCAGTCGTGCGGCATGGTCCAGCAGCTCATGCGTGGTGCATTGACCATTGACCATCAGCACCGCCTGATCATCACCCGCAGGCAGCGCATTGACTGTGATGTCGGGATACCGTGCTTGGAGGACTGCTTCCAAGGCAGGCTTCACGGTAAGGCCAGCTGTCTTGAGGCCGGTGACATGTTCGATGCGCTGCATCGTGGTGAGCATGCCGGTGCGAAGCTCAAACACCGCGCGCATGTCGGTCAGCGGTGTAAAGGCATCGGCCGAATCGTCAGTGATCAGTAATCGGGGCGTCTGGTTGGTCATGGTCTTACAGGTGTTCCATCGTCAAAACCAAGACGTATCATAAGTCCGTTTTCGCGATTCGCCAAGACGCCAAGGCGTGTATGTCTGTGATATGAAATTGCTTATGTCAATGAATCATTGACTGATAAAGTTTGGTGTACCCCTCATGCATCTGCTGCTGATTGAATTGGGCAAGCAGTTTACGGCGTGAGGCATCGACGAATTTCTGTCTCAGTGGCGCGTCGATGAGCAGTTGGACAAGGTTACTTCCCAGTGCTTTGGCATCCTGTCTTGGGGAGAGCAGGCCGGTGACGGTGTGTTCGACGATTTCGCTGTTGCCGCCGACATCGGTGGTGCAGATGGGGACCCCCGCTGCCATGGCTTCGAGCAGTGTGACGGAGATGCCTTCACTCAGTGATGAGAGCACGAAGACGTCCGCCGCTGCCATGAGTCTGGGGATGTCGGTGCGGACCCCCAGAAAACGGACCTGCGAACTGATGCCAAGCTGCTTGGCCAACTCCTGCATCAACTGCTTGTCCTGCCCGTCACCTGCTAAAAGCAAGACGGCATTGGGCAACTGCTCGACCACATGACTAAATGCCTTGATGGAGGTTGCATGACTTTTCACCGGGTGGAACCGGGCGACCTGCAGCGCGATGGGCTGGTCTTCGGTGAGTCCGAGCTCCTTGCGAATCTCCAGTCGTACCTTCGACGGGTTGGGGAGCATGAATTGATCGGGGTTAATGCCGTTGTAGATCACCTGCACATCGGCACGCGGGAAGCCTTCGTTGGCAACCAAAGCCCGAGCCACAAACCGACCCACGGCGGTGGCACGATCATGCTGACGCCAAAGCACCTTGTTGGCAATCACACGTTTGAGCTTGCGTTGATCAGGATAGTGACGCCCATGCTCAGTAAAAAGGATCGGCGGGGTATGTCGCATGCGACGGGACATGGCGGAGTAGAAAAACGGGGTGTACTGATGGGCGTGAAGCAGATCAATGCTCTGATCCTTGACCGCCTGACGAATCCGTTTGGACACCTTCAGGTCGATCCCCGGCTCACGGCCCAGTTGCACCACCGTGAAACCTTCCGCTTCCAGCTCCTCCCCGAGTTGCCCTAACCCGTCAAGGCAGAGAAACACCGAATGGAACTGATCCTTAAGCTGCCTTGCCAACGCCGCAGCCAGCACTTCCGCGCCGGCATACGCCAGTTGGTGTAACACATGACCGATAACAGGTAGTCCAGACTGCGACATAGGTTACCTATCGGCCATTTGATGGGGTTCACTGGATAGGTCCGGTATTTCTAACATGATGTGGGGTTATCTGCAGCTGGCGTAAAACTCGTCTTACTCACAAGCCGCCAGATGAATGACCAACGGGAATGAATCTGACGGGTCA
>JBICHS010000564.1:0-2501 GCA_043101135.1 Phycisphaeraceae bacterium JB051 | reverse complement strand
ATCGCCTTGAATTCCGTGAAGGCCCGGTCTTCACGCAGCTACTGCTTGCAGACGAAATCAACCGTGCGACCCCCAAGACGCAGGCTGCCATGCTTGAAGTCATGCAGGAACACTCTGTGACCGTGGGTGGCAAGACATACCAAATGAAAGAGCCCTACTTCGTTCTTGCAACGCAAAACCCCATCGAACAGGAGGGAACTTACCCGCTTCCCGAAGCGCAGCTTGACCGTTTTCTGTTTAAGGTCACCGTCCCCTTCCCGTCGCGACAGGAGCTAAACGACATCGTCACCCGCACGATTCTCAAACAGGCTGTCGATGTGCCCAAGGTGCTCAACAGTGAGAAAATCCTTGCGATGCGAAACCTGCTTAACAAAGTCGTCGTCGCCGATGCCATGCGTGATTATGCGATTCGTCTGGTGTTGGCAACGCATCCGGACAGTGAGTTTGCAACCGACGCGGTCAAGAAATATGTCCGCTGGGGCGCATCGCCGCGTGCTGCACAGGGCTTGATTCTCGCGGCTCGTGTCCGTGCTTTGTCCGAAGGCAGGCCGCATGTCGCCTTTGAGGACATCCGCTATTTTGCAGTGGAAATTCTTCAACACCGTGCACTACTGAACTACGATGGCCAAGCGGAAAACGTCGTCTCCGCCAAGCTGATCCAGCAGTTAACCGAGCAGGTGCCCGAAACGGTTTAAGTCGAACAAGACATCAGCGACACACAGTGTCGCAGCTATTTTTCTGAGAGAAAAACTCAAACAATCACCATGGAACAAGCACAAGTCACCAAACTCTTAGGCAACGACATGCTGCATCGGCTCGAACGCTTGCGGATCAACGCATCGGGGCGGTTCACCAATCGTATGCGTGGCGAGCACCTTGCAGCCAAGGGTGGCTCATCCATGGAGTTTGCGGACTACCGTGACTACGTCGAAGGTGATGACACGCGCTTTATCGACTGGAACATTTTCTCGCGATTGCGCAAACCTTACATCAAGCTGTTTCATCACGAAGAGCAGATGCAGATTGTCATCCTCGTTGACGCGTCGAGTTCCATGATGGTCGATGGTAAATTGCAGCGAGCCCAACAACTCGCAGCAGCGATGAGTGTCTGCGGCCTCTTTGCTGCTGAGCCCGTGAGTGTGTACACGTTCAATCAACCCGTCAACAACCTGTCGATGGTCGGCCCAGCCACTGGACGCGGGAGTCTGCACAAACTTTTGAAATTCGTCGAAAATATTGAGTCGGGTGAAGGTGGCAGTCAGCCGCCGGACGATGCGGTGGACACGATGCTCAAGCGGCATCGCGGCAAAGGCATTGTCGTGATGCTCTCGGACTTTCTGACCTACGGTGATTTGAAGCGAACGTTTAACACGCTCAATAATGCAGGGCTTGAAATCTTTGCCTGCCAGATTCTCGGTGAACGTGAGCTTGATCCGGACCTGACTTCGGACCTGCGATTGGTGGACTGTGAAAATGCGGACATTCTCGACGTAACCGCTCAGGACAATTTGCTGGACCTTTACCACGAGTATTTGACCAACTTCCAGAACACCGTCGCGGCACTGGCCCGACAGCGTGGCGGGAAATTTTTATGCGTCAACAGTGATGAAGATTTGAGCACCGTGCTGTTTGACCAGATGAGACGTGAGGCGTGGCTGGTATGAAAGCTATTTTTACCACAGAGGACACAGAGATCACGGAGAGCCAATGCTGGAGATGACGCTTCATGTTTTCTCTCCGTGATCTCTGTGCTCTCTGTGGTAAAGAAGAAATAAAGGATTAACTGTGCCCGGATTCTTCGCACCACTGATGTCGTTACTGGCTTTGATGGCTTTGCCCATCGTGGTGTTCTATTTCCTCAAACTCCGCAGGCAACGCTTGGAAGTTTCATCACTGGTGCTTTGGCAACAAGTCTTGTCCGACAGTCGTGTTAATGCACCATTCCAAAAGTTCAAACGAAACCTGCTGTTGCTGTTACAGCTGTTGATGTTGGCGATGCTGGTGTTGGCAGCGATGCAGCCTTACTGGAAGTCTGATGCAGAACGCGCCCAACGTGTGCCGATTCTCATTGACTGTTCTGCGAGTATGGCAGCGATGGATCGACCCGGCGGGCAATCACGATTGGATGCTGCCAAAGCGCAGGTCAACGAAATCATTGACGGCCTGCTCAGTGACCAACAAATCAGCTTGATTGCTTTTTCGGATACCGCTCAGCGTCTGTGTGCGTTTACCAACAACAAACGTGAACTCAAGGCAGCGTTGGAACAGGTCAAAATCCGTGAAGTCCCTGGTGATCTGGAAGATGCCATGCGGATGGCCGATGCCATGGCAAGAGCCGAACCATTCGAGCAGGTCGTACTGTTTTCTGATGGCAACTTCCCCGCCAAAACCGACTTCGCCCTACCGTTTAACATTGACTATCAACAGCTCAAATCCCCGGGCGTGAACATGGGTATCGCAACGCTTAATGCTCAGCGTGCGGATAGTCGTCAGTGGGATGT
>JBICHS010000563.1:0-3229 GCA_043101135.1 Phycisphaeraceae bacterium JB051 | reverse complement strand
TATCCTTCTGAATCGGATGTTCCTGCCTATCGCACAGTTACTGGTGAAGTCAAGGCATATAATCCTTATCGAGGATGGATACCATTGATGATTGAACACCAAGATATGGCAGATAAGTTTAACAGGCGAGTTTTGACACAGGATATTGGGTCAATGGAAGATTTGGTCCGTGACGGTCAAAATCATACACTTGATGTGCCTTTCTCATCAGAAATTGAAAACTTTCTTATGTCGGGTATGGAATTTCGAATGCGTCCGTCATTGAAAGTGGGATCAAGCCAAGTTGTTGGAATATTGCAAGCTGTTAGGAATTCTGTTTTAAATTGGTCGCTTGAATTGGAAGAAAAAGGGGTGCTGGGTGAAGGAATGAGCTTTACATCCGAAGAAAAAAGAGTTGCACAAACTTTAAGTACTATCAATATAAGTAGCTTTCAAGGGGTTTTAGGTGATGTTACTGATAGTACTTTACATCAACATCTACATATGTCAGTTAATAAACAAGATTTTGATTCATTGAAAGAATACCTTGAATCAATTGGTGTTAATACCTCAGATATTAATACTCTTCGTAAAATTATGGAAAGTGAACCAGAACCAACTAGTAGCGATAAACTTGGCGGTAAGTTGGGGAATTGGATTGGTGAAATGGTTGGCAAGGCTGCCTCTGGTGTTTGGAGCATTTCTGTCGGTGCAGCGGGTGGCATTTTGTCTCAAGCAATTTGCAAATATTACGGTATCAATTAGTAACCAATAAACAATTAGGGTAAACTAAGTTGAGCGAGGCTGAAAGCAAAATCTGGACAATATCTGACGTAAAAATGCATCTTGATGCAATACTCGATCTGGTTGATGATATGTCTCCACAGATTGTTTCTGATATGGGAAGAACATTTGTTCTCTTACCCATTGATCAATATAAGGATATGTTCAGACTTAAGTATGGTTTTCTTGATTATATAATCAATCATGGCCCTCAGATAGAGCATTTTGAACCAATGCCTCGCTATTGATATATAGCCGAGAGACAGTAAAGAGGACATTCTGATATTCGCAAAATCCTTGTCGGTTTTTATCTCAGCAAGCCAAGCATTAAGTCTGAATCACAGTGAACCAACCTGTGATTTTTTTTTGTGTCAAAATTCACATTATGAAACACAATTTCACGATATCTTGCATTGTGTTTGCGGCTTGACCATAATGGCTGCCTTGATGGGACTCGGCGTTTAGACATGCTTGACGCCAAACACGATCCACAGGAGACAGACCATGCCGTTCGAAGATTTCTCGACGTTGACGTATCTGGGCAAACTCAAAACCACCAGGAGCACGGAAATGACGCACTCCCGATTGGGGGTCGGCTTTGAGTGTCTGGACCGTGATATGTGGAAGGTCGAGCAGGCTTGGCCGGTCATCGAACAGCTTGGCGTGAAGTGGGCACGTGTGCAGACGGGGTGGGCGAAGACCGAAAAAACACAGGGCGTCTACGACTTTGCATGGCTTGATGAGATCGTCGACAAGCTCATCGAACGTGGTGTCACGCCGTGGCTGAGTATCAGCTATGGCAATCCGCTTTACACCAAGGACATGAACACCGCGGTGGATGGTGAAGACGAAAAACGCGTCGAGTGCAACAAGTTCGGCGTCGGCTTCCCGCCGATCCACACACCGGAGGAACGTCAAGGCTGGCAGAACTATGTCCGTGCTCTCGTCGAACATTACAAAGACCGCGTGACGCATTACGAAGTCTGGAACGAGCCGGACCTGCTGAGCTTTTGGAAGTGTCAACCCAAGGCTGCGGACTATGTTGACCTCGTGCGACTCACCGCTGAGCCGTTACGTGAAGTCCAACCTGATGCCAAGCTCATCGGCGGGGCGATTGCCTGGGGCATGACCGTCTGGAGTCTGAAATGGCTTGAAGACTGCATGAAAGCCGGCCTCCACGAGTTGATCGACATCCTCACCTATCACGGCTACAAGTCCGTCCCCGAGCGTCACAGTGCTCAGGAAATCGCAGCCTTCAAACAGATCATCAACAAGTACAAGCCCGGTCTGGAATATTGGCAGGGCGAAGCGGGGGTCCAATCCAAGGTGCCCTCCGGTGGCAATAGCGGCGCGCTCTCCACGATGAAACTTTCTGAACCCATTCAGGCTCGCATGCTGCTGCGTCGCACGATGCTCGAATTGATGCACGGTGCTTCGATGAGTAGCTATTTTCATATGGGGGACTTTGCACATTATGCGGGCGATGTCCGCACGTATCACTACGGCCTTGTTCGTCTGGAAGATGGTTCGCCAAAGCCTGCGTTTTATGCACTGCAAACGCTGTGCACTTTGCTTGGTGGTGATACGGAAAATGCCGAAGGCCGCTCTGCTGCACACATGAGTCTGCGTGATGACACCGACGATCCGCGTGCCACCAAGGCGTTTACCTGGCATGCCAATTTCGTGCGTGGCAATGTGCCGATTCATGCATGGTGGTTACCTGATTCACTGGAAGATGAGCCCGTCGTGCACAACACCGAGATGACCTATTGGCTTGATGCAACGTGCAAGCTTCAAAACCCGGTGTTGATCGACCCCGTTTCGCAGGAAGTTTATGCCGTCGAATTTGAGATGGAAAAACGCACATGTGCTGAGACATGGATGGCACCCGACCCCGACGCAGAGGGTGTGCATTATTTCCCGTCGCTGCCTGCAAGCACCGATGCCCTGATTCTCACCGATCGCAGTATTGTTCAACTCGTCGAAGCGTGATTGTTGTCACATAGCCGAGTCATCTTGACTCGGTTGGTTTGAAACGAAATGACAATCACAACATCAAGACAACCCGGCCAGGATGACCGGGCTATGTGTCATCGTTTGAGCGTGCGGTATTTCACACGCTACCTGCAAGTGCCGATGCCCTGATACTCACCGATCGCAGCATTGTTCAACTCGTCGAAGCGTGATTGATGTCACATAGCCGAGTCATCTTGACTCGGTTGGTTTGAAACGAAATGACCACCACAACATCAAGACAACCCGGCCAGGATGACCGGGCTATGTGTTATCGTTTGAGCGTGCGGTATTTCACGCGATGCGGTTGGTCTGCTTCTGCGCCGAGGCGACGTTTGCGGTCGGCTTCGTAGGCTGAGAAGTTGCCTTCATACCAGTGTGCTTTGGAGTCACCTTCGAAAGCCAGGATGTGCGTTGCAAGTCGGTCGAGGAACCAACGGTCGTGGCTGATGAC
>JBICHS010000562.1:0-5441 GCA_043101135.1 Phycisphaeraceae bacterium JB051 | reverse complement strand
AATTCAATCTGCTACATAGCCGAGTCTTCTTGACTCGGTCTTTTTTTTTGTCACGCCCATCAAACTCATCTTCAACACTCACTGTTCAAGAAACAGCACGCGCGGGTCGGTCGTGATGGCAAAGCAATCCAGTTGCATGCTTTCGCGGGGGGTGATGCGGATGGTGTGTTGGCCTGCTGTGAGTTTGAAGGGGTAGAACCAGGCGCGGGCGTCTTTACCCAGTGCTCTTAAGCCGCACCAGTACCAATCACCATTGGTCCAAAATTCCTCGCGGATGAAGTCTGAGCCATCCAGCGAGATGTAGACCGAATTGTGATGGCCGGCAGGGACATAGGCTTTGGTGCGTGCTGCAAGGAAATAGCTGCCATCTTCAGGAATGGTGAAGGTGTAGCTGATCATCTGATCCATGTCGATGGCTTTGCCGGAAGTACGAGGCAGGGCGATGGCTTTACCGCCGGACGCCTGATCGTTTGTCACGACTTCAAACGCGTGATCACTGATGCCGTCTTCGGCTTCGATGATTTTCACCACGCGCGGATCAGATGTGCTGGGGAGGACCAATTGATCCTGGCCTGCATAGACCGTCACCGGTCGGGAAACACCGTTTGCCAATGTGATCTGGAAACACCCTTTGAATCGTCGTTGATCCACAGGCAGATTGTCTTTGCGTTTGACGGTGAACGTGACGGGTTTGCCCCAGGTGAATGTGCCATGCATGGGGGTGACATCGAACCAGTCAAACGCATCATTTTTGCGGATGTGAAATTGATCATTGCCGTTTGCCAGTGTCGCAGTGATCGTGCCTTGGGTTGATGAGTCAAATTCGACGATGCTTTGACTCACCGTCAGTGAAGCAGGGCGAATCGGCAGGATATCCTGCACGCCGACACGTGTAGCCTCAACGGGCAGTCCCGCAATTTTCACGGCGACGTCACTACCTGGCGTTTGGGCTTTGAGTCGGTAATCCCCAGTTGATTGACTGCGGAATTGTGGTTTGGCATAAATCGCGTTGGGGGCGACATGGCTACTTGCCAACGCTGTTTTATCATCATTGAGCAGCCTACTGTCTTCTGAATAAATCAGATCGTGATCCATATCATTTTGCTCACTGATGATCGAATCGCCAAAGAGTTCGTTGGAATAGTTGTAGACATTGTTGCGAGAAACGATGTAGTTGCGGCGGACATCACTTTTGCCGAAGTTGTTCATCCCGGTGCGTAGATCGAAGGTGTTGTGATACAGGTAAATCATGCCTTGGCCGGCAAATTTGTATCCGTTCTTGATGCCGGTTCCACCGCTGTTGTTTTGATCACCCATGTGTGAGAAAAGGTTGTTGTAAATGTAGGTTGGCCCGAAAAGACTTGGTGCGGTACTTACACCACAAAGCGTGTTGGAAAAGTGATTGCCCCAGACACGGATGTTCATTTGCCCGCCGTCGAGCTCAACCCCGTCATCATTGCCGAGGATAAACATATTGCCATAGATGTCTGCATCGCGGCAGAATCCGCCGTCTTCAAAGCCGTTGCGATTGCCTTCGATGATGTCGTTGTATCGGTGTTTCTGTGAGCCGATCAGGTCGTTGTAGCGGATGACGGTTTGGCCGCGTGCATACATGTAAAGCGCGCAAGGCCCCGCAGGATGAGCATATGCCCACGGGTTGGCTTGGCCATTGGGATCATGGATGTAACTGCGTTCGACCACGACGCCAAGGCTTTGATCGATGTAGACGCCTGCATCGTAATTGATGATTTTATTCTGCGTATCGTAGTATTGTCCACGTTGGGAAATGACCTGTTTGCCCGCGCTTCCCCATTGGGCAATGTCACAATTGACGATGCGCACATATGAGGAGTTGGCAACGTGAATGCCATGATTCACGCCACCACGGACTTTGATCCCATCGAGAATGATGTAACTGGCATCGTCAATGTTAATCGCTGCGATGGCTTTGTCGTCTGAACGTAATGCTTCGGAAGCGATATAACGGACCCAACCGTCGGGACTGCCCATATCGCTGATATAGACTGGCCCTTTGGTTAGGGTGACGGTTCGCGCGATGGGGACGTCGGACTTCCAGGTGGTAAAGCTTTGTTCCCAGGATTCTTTGCCGGAAGTTATTTTCACATCGTAGGTCTTGCCCTCGTCAAGGCCGAGGATCGACGTTCGCCATTGTGGTTTATTCTCTGAACGGACCATCGGCAAGCCAGCAAGCCATGCGGTTTGACCCTTTAACCGATATTGGAGTTGGCAATGTTCCACATCAACCGAAGCGTTGAGATAGACACTGCAACTTTCAAATGTCGGCATGAGCTCAATGGCTTGATCAGCTTTGAGATCATGAGTGACAAGACTGACAAGCAGGAAAAGGACACTTAAACCATAACGCATGTTCATGTTCCAAAAATTAAAAATGCACTGTAAAACAAGCTGTTTGAGTGTGGTTAGAGCGTTTTAAGATTTAATCTCCACCCTCATTCACTCCCGCGCCCCGGAAGTTGGGAGTCCAGTGATATGTGCAAGCGTTTACTGTGTGCCACTGGATTCGGGCTTGCGAGGGAATGACGAAAAAAATGTGATCGTATGGAGATTGATTTTTCAACTGCTTTAATCATAACTTTCAAGCTTGAGAATCTTTGTGTTGGTCGCATCGCTTAACGGCATGGATTTAACATGACCACCGCCAAAAAGCACATTGGTCGCATTGTTATGCGGTGCACCAACGCGTGTCAGCGCATTACTTGTTGCAAAGCCTGATGGGCCGAGGTCGGCATGCACGGAACTGTCCGTTGGATTGGCGTTGTAGTCGACGAGCATGGCCAAGCCTGCGCCACGAAACACGCGAAGTGAAAAACCCGTCGAATGCACGCCATCGTTTGAGATGTGATAGTTCCACACGTAACTGTGATTGTTGTGATTGGTGGATTCGCGAGGATCATCCGGACAGACGATGAGTTGACTTTTAGCGCTGCTGTTGCGGTTGAGATAAAAGAAGACCCATGATTGGGGTTCGTCTTCAAACCAATAGGTGCTGCTGCCGTATCCCTGCCTGTAAAACGGGAGGAAGTCGTCGTTGTCGTTGGCATACATCATGCCTAGTGTGCTCAGTTGTTTGAGTTGGTTGGCACAGATCACACTGCGTGCACTTTTTCGCGCACTGGCCAATGCCGGTAGGAGAATGCTGATCAACAGTGAGATGATGGAGATCACCACCAACAGTTCGATCAAAGTAAAACCTTTGCGTGGATTCATCTGTGCGTCCTTGTGATGGCATGGCTCATGATTGACTTGATTCAACTGGCCCGACGGTCTGGCGTAGGGTCAGCTTCGGGACAATCTTCAATGACTGTGAGTCTTTCTTCGGATCAGCGATACATTGCTTGAGCATGTCGATGGCATGATCAATGATGGCAGAGACATCCCGATGAACCGCAGTGAGCCGGGGATAGCCGTCGCATGCATAGATGGCAGAACAGTTGCCAATCACACTCACCTCGTTGGGGATATTCAAGCCGACTTGTCGGGCAGCCTCAATGACCGCACGCATTTTTTCACCACCATTACAGTAGAAAGCAGTCGGGCGATCATCGGATGCAAGCATGTGACAGGTTTGTTCCAGGACATCGTCCATGACTTGAGAAGTGTTAAGCGATGAGGCTTGAACGGCAATTTGCCAGGCTTTTTTTGTGGTTAGTTTCAATGCGTCAACCGCGTGCGTAAAGCCATCATGGAAGACCTGGTTGTATTTGTACATTTCATCGCCGCTGACAAAACCGATTCGTCGATGGCCCATGGCATGGAGTTGTTGCAGTGCCAGGTAGATGCCTTCTTCGGTATCGCTTAAGACGCTCCAGTGGCTGTGGGAGGATAAGGTGATCGCGGGTTTGTCGAACTGCTTAAGCCACTTGTGCATGGGGCTTGCCTGCTCGTCAATCAGGGGCCGATCCACATCGTCACCCAGTACAAGGATGCCATCCACCAGGCCACCTGCAGCGTGTCTTGGTGGGACAGTCTGGTCTGTTGCAATGTTGCAGAAATCCAAATGGTAGGGGATGTTTCGCTCTTCGCAGGATTGGATGAAATGTGCGATGTAGTGTCGATGGTTCCCATGCCTGAAAGCTGAAAGCGGGTCGACCTGATTAATCACCAAGCCCAGATGCCCGGTGTTTTTGGACCGCATCAGTCTGGCAGCAGTACGTGGTTGATAGCCGATCTCGCTGGCAACTTTGAGAATTTGACTGCGACGTTGGTCACTGATGCGCCCCGTGTGATGCAGCGCAGCTGACGCGGTGGTGAGTGAGACCCCCGCATGGTTGGCAACGTCTTTGATGGTGACGCTGCCGGACTTGCGTTTGGTGCTTTTGCTTGACGTTTGGACGGGCATATTCAATGCTCTGGTGATTGGTGTTGTTTGCGGAAATGTTTCCGCATTAATGCTAGGTTTTCCAATCAGGCAAGTCAATCATTCGCTGGAAAATTATTTATTACACCTTGATTTGTTTGAAAAAGACGATTTTGGCTGAATTGCAGTTGCGGAAACAATCAGGCTCAAAGATGAGGTAGCAGGTGTTTCAGTGCGCCTGATTTGACGGCGTTCTGCCAAGGCAACCGAGTCAGAATGACTCGGCTACATTCATTTCATCAGGCCGTCTTGGCAAGGTTTCAAACAAGATGTCATCACGGCAATCAACGTCTTCTGCCAACGGGTGTGGTTCGTCATGCCTGTCACATGTCGGAACGATTCCCGGTTACAATGGCTGATCTATGGGACTATTTGGTAAAGAATCCAGCCGTGACGCCGCCCGTGCCGATGCATTTAAAGCATGGATCTCCGCCAGGCCCGGGCATGCGATCATCAGCCTCTGCAGTGGTGTGGTGGCGGTGCTTGATGCGTTTACATTGGTGATCGGGATTGCTGCGGGTTTACTTGCCATCATTGCCGGCTGGCAGGGGCTTGGGCGAATCCAATCGCAACCGGCTTTGCTTGGTAAACGGCTTTGCATCACGGGTATGGTTCTGGGTTCACTGGGCATTGTGTTAAGCCTGGTGCTCTGGTTTGTGGTCTACCCGATGTTGTCCCAACAGTAAGGTTCTAGAAATCGAGGCGGGCGTTGAGTACGGGATTGGCAAGTAAGAAAGTCATGGTCCTGGCAGGTGGTCCTGACCGTGAACGTGAAGTGAGTTTAAACAGTGGCAAGAACATTGCAGAGGCTTTGAAACTTGCCAAGTACGACGTGAAGCTCTGCGACATCACGCCTGATGATCTGTCAGCATTAAACGAGTTTGACCAGTGGGGCGGTGACGTGATCTTCCCCATTCTCCACGGCCCATGGGGTGAAGGCGGGCACCTGCAGCACATCCTTGATGAACGCGGCGATACCTATGTCGGATGCGCTTCGCCTGCAGCAGGTCTTTGCATGGACAAGCATCGGACCAAGATGAGA
>JBICHS010000561.1:0-4242 GCA_043101135.1 Phycisphaeraceae bacterium JB051 | reverse complement strand
CTCATACACTGTTTCATCGATTAGTAGCTCAATAACGAATTTTGTTGGGTTGTTTTGCTTAGTGTCTGTCAATATGAACGGTTTGACATCGATTGTTTGCTTGGGCCTTGTGCCATTGACAACAAACCTCTGCATGAATTGCAGTGCGCTAAAGAAATTTGATTTCCCAGAAGCATTTCCCCCGTAAATCGCTGCAATTGGCAGTATTCTTAGTGGATATTTCTTAACCCTTGCCACAGTTGTATGGTGTTGTCGTTCAAGACTGGCAATCATGTCAAATCTTGTTTCATCTCTGAATGATTTCCAGTTTTCAAATGTAAAGCTAATGATCATTTTTTATTACCTGTAGAAGCGTAATTGCTATTTGAAGTATATCGTTTAAACAACTGATGTGAGGTTGTGTGGGAGAAAAAATCTCCTCTGGCTATCGATTTTCTGTTTTATGTAATACTAAAGATGCTGTAAGTCATTTTTTAAAAATGAGATACATGTATTTGCGATATGTGTTTCCGGGGAGATTTTATCTCCTGAATTATTTTGCGTTTGATGTGATTACCCGCAAGATGACAAAAACACGCGCTTCTTCGTTTTCCAAGTCGTGCATGCCCAATTGGGAGAGGAAGGGTAGACCGCTTTGGGCTTGGGTGAGGTTTTGGACGAGGGTGCCGCCTACGATGATCACGCCGCCGGGCTCGATGACGGCTGAGGTCTTTAGACGCCGTCTGGAGCGGACCGGGGCGCCTTCGACTTCTCCGACGACCTGCGATAACTCCGGTTCTACGCTGACTCTCAGTCGGCCTTGCGGCTCACGATTCACACCAACCTTCAAGATTAAGCCGGTGTCGATCTGATCAAAGCCGGTGGTGGTGATCGTGCCTTCGGGGGAGACAACCCGCAGGGGGACGGGTGTGGTGGTGCCGGTCTGCAATTCAGCTTCTTTGCCTTCGATGCAATGCAGCGTTGCAGAGGTAAGCAGGCGTGCATGGCGTTGGTTTTCGTCAGCTTCAATCGTGGCTTGGAGCACGGCAGACATGGCTGCATTGGCATCGACGGCTTGACCGGCCAAGGCAGCATCGAATTGCATCACCCCTGATAAATTCCAATCCACGCCCAGACGTCGGGTCAGTGCACGATTCAATTCAATGAACTGAACTTCAACCACATATTGACCCTCAGCCGCAAGAAGGGCATTAAACATCAACTCGATACGCCGCATGCCATCGACAGTATCTTTGACAATGGCACGATCACCCACAACGACCACTTGTGCCGCTTCGGTGCCGAGGGCTTGAATAGCGTTTTGTGCCTGGCTGGTTTGTTCAGGATCGGGCAGGTTGAACACACGCACGACTAAATCCGCTGATTCAGGTTTGCCCACGAGGTAAGTGTCAGGTGATCGACGGATCACCATGTAATCATTCTCGAACTGACTCAAGACGGTTTGCAGCACGACAGAAGGCGTGATTTGATTGGCTGCAATGCGCACCTGCTGTTTGAGCATGTCCGCAGGGAATGACACCAAGACGCCAAGGTCAAAGAGCATCGCCTTAAGTTGGGCAACGTCGCCTTGCATGTTGATGCTGATTTTCTTCTCCGGCCCATAGTCTGGGAGGTCAGTTTTGACCTTGCTGGGTTGGATTTGTGGGGCTTTGATCTTGGGCAGGATTTCCTTGACTTGCTGTTCTAACTGCTGAACGCTTGCGCTGCATCCTGTCAGCAGCACGATAGACAACAGCTTGATGGCCAACAGTCCATTCAACAACGTCACTTTCACGGTTTTGCCAATATGTTTTTCCATTTTCCACGTCCACTTTTGCGAGCCTGTAACCTTGTATGTTTGTCCCCGTTTTCACCAGTTGGTGTCCCAGATAGGCCCCGGTATCAATCACACCGCTAAGCCTCACTTGCTCATAGAACGGTTGTTGCCGGGGCTCGTTACGCTTGGTTGTTGTGACGGTCTGCGTGGTTTGCTTGCCGGGAACTTCGACCTCAACGATTTCTTTTTCCGGCGTGATGAAGAACCACGCGAGCATGGCACCGAGATAGAACACCACCGCATACTTGAACCACTGCCATTTTTTACTTGTCTTTGTTGTCACGGCTTTTTTGTCCTCCATCTCATCAATCAAATCTGATCCCACCAGACGGGCTCGAATCTCCCGCAACTCTTTAGCCTGATCTGCCAGTGAGCCACCATGCACGTGTGACTTGTACAGCTTGAAGTAAATCCCGCCATTGAATCCCGGCAATTCATAGTCATATGTGATGTCACGCTTGCCGATTTTTAGTTCGTCGTTGCGCTCGTCGTAATCCTCCGGAAGACATTTACCCACGCGGAATAGATTCAAGCCAAACATGTGCAGCCGTAAGGGGCCGAGCAGGGGGACGCGTGCGAAGTTCATGCACCGGATTAACTCGGTGGCCATGGATCGGAACGACAACGACGCATTCATCCAACGTTGGGTAACCACAAAGATTTTCAGTTGAAGGTGACGGTGCATCGATGTCATGTCCAAGACATACTTGGGCTCATCCCGATAGTTTTTTGCAGGGAACCATTTATGCACCTCATCAAGAAACAACACCGAGCCAGGCGGGAACCAGTTGGCTTTGTAGCCTGCATATTCCGGCTCGCCAAACACGTCGTCGGATTCAATCAGGGCTTGCTTCCAGAACGCTTCCTCCAGTTCTTCCTCAACGTCTTCTTCCAGATCACCGTAGCCTTCAAACTCGTCTTTGAGTTCTTCGATCCGGTCTGATATCCAGCTAAGACGCTCACAGAATCGACCGAAGTGTTGTTTGGTGAGTGTGGGGCGAATGAGTTTGGAGAGGGCGCGTCTGACCTTCTTGGGGCCATGCGTTTTAAGAACGATATACGCTCTCATTTTCTTAAGCCTGATCGGGATATTGGTGTAGACGGGTCTGCGATCGTACATCGCATGAAAGAGGATCTCTTTTGCACAATGATAACTTTTGCCGCTACCGGGTTTGCCGATCACCCCGTAGATACCTGATTCCAATGGCTTTTGAAGCTTGGACATGACGGCTTACCACCTTTCGTCGTCCTGTCCTTCTTCGTCGGCTTCTTCCAACATCGTTGTATCGTCACCCTCATCACCGCCTTCTTCTTGCTCAATGATTTCTTCGGTCGCTTCGTCGCCTTCTTCGGCTTCGAGAACTTCGAGCAATGCGGGGTCTGTCGCTTCGTACTTGAGATGTTGTTCATTGATTTGATCTAGTCGCTCTTGCTCTGCCCATTCCCGGTACTCATCCATGGCACCGCCGAGGGGTTTGCGTTTAGCTGCTGCAGCGAATCCGAGTAGATACAGACGTTCGTCGCGCGTCTTGTTCTGACGTTTGGCAATCTTGGTCTTTTGTCGTTTCTTCCTGCCGTCCATCCAGCCACGCACTACGCTTGCCGTATCCATTTGACGTGACACAAAACCGACCGGGGCTCCTACTTGCTTACTCATCGTTTAACCTTCCACTGTTGGGATAAAGCCGATCACCCATCGCACCGCACGGATGGTCAATCGCACTGTCCATTCACCTGTAATAATTCCGAAGACGATGCCCAGAGGCAGGACACTATTAGCCGTCGATAGCAGGTCGGCCATGCCTTGAAGTTGATTGGTGATTTGCTCGGAACTGATTTCAAGTCCGTTGGCCTCTGCGAACTTGTCGAAGTATTCAGCAATCACACCGAATGCCGCATGGAACCACGCAACCACCCAATCCCACATCCACGCGAAGAACTCTTTGAGGTAGTCGATAATGCCATCAAGCATGGTTAATACTTCCTCAATTCATCCACCACGCCGAATGCAGACATGATCCCGACGACACCAATAATCAACGGGTCAGCAATGGGTTTGATGTGTTCTTGATAGAAGGTGAGTTTGAGCGTGAATTCAAAATCGCCCGTTTCATAACTCCAACCTTCATTCAGGCCGCTTCCCTTCTTGGGCCAGATATAGGGAATCGTGAATGTGAGTTCGGTCGGGCCTTCTTCGAAGGTGGGATTTGTGATTGTGTCACCTTCAATGGTTGGCGGGTCGTCTAGTTCAAAGTCTCCCGCTTCACCGGTGCCACTGCCTTCGTCGTCTCCTTCTCCATCACCTTCGCCTTCCCCGTCTCCCTCTGCGTCTCCGTTCCCATCACCCGTTCCATCGCCATCGCCAGTGCCATCACCCGTACCGTCTCCGGTGCCATCACCTGTACCACTCCCGGAACCATCGCCCG
>JBICHS010000560.1:0-8373 GCA_043101135.1 Phycisphaeraceae bacterium JB051 | reverse complement strand
TGACCGATGCGATGCTGCAAATCTCCGACGGTGATACTGCCCACCAAATGGGCGCCAAGGCCGGCGAAGTCTTACAACGCTGGCAAGACAAAGCCGACCCTGTCATGGCCATCGTCCGCGCTGCCAAGCAGTATGCGTAAGCTGCATCAAAGCCGATCAAGATGACCGGCTGGCATGTCGAGTTTGCTATCATACCCCCATGAGTAAAACCTCCGACCAAGTCATTGCCGCTGCCGCGAAACTTCGTGATGCGGTGAACGAACTGTCTTTCAGTGAACCGACCGCCTATGTCTACAATCCGTTGGACTATGCCTGGAGCGCACATGAGCGTTATCTCAAGCTCTACGCGACAAGCAAAAAGCGCGTGCTGATGATCGGCATGAATCCCGGTCCGTTCGGGATGGCGCAGACCGGTGTGCCCTTTGGTGAGATCAACGCGGTGACTGATTTTCTAAACATCAACGCAAAGAACGCCACCATCGGCAAGCCGCCCGTCGAACATCCCAAGCGCATCGTCGAAGGCTTTGCCTGTGAGAAAAGCGAAGTCAGTGGCCGACGACTCTGGGGTTTATTCAGCCAAAAATATCAAACGCCCAAAGCGTTTTTCAAGGATCACTTCATCACCAACTATTGCCCGTTGGTGTTCATGGAAGCAAGCTCGCGCAACCGCACACCCGACAAGTTGCCGGTGGCTGAGTCAGCACCGTTGTTTGAAATCTGTGATACGTTTTTACGCGCGTTGGTGGACTGCCTCAAACCGGAGTTTGTGATTGGCGTAGGCGCGTTTGCCCAGAAGCGCGCGATTGAAACTTTGGGGCAAGACGCGCCGATCACCTACGGCCGAATTCTTCATCCGTCACCCGCCAGCCCGTTGGCAAATAAGGACTGGCCGGGCATGGCAACCAAACAATTACAGGAGATCGGCGTCTGGTAATCACCTTTCTCGTGTTCTTGAATTTCGTATGACAGTCGGTGTCCAATTTGGTACAAAAGATGAATAAAACAGGGCAAAAGTCGTCTGATTTCTGTCTTTTGCGCTAAAACTGAAACAAAAACAATTTTCGCAGCCTCGGGGTCCCTCATGAACCATTCCCGTTTGCGTATGCTGACTGCTCTCGTGGTCGGTTGTCTGACACTTTTGATTTGGATTCCTGTTGCATTCGCTGAGGATGTTGACCCCTCAGCGACCATCCGCCAACAAGCTAGGCGCATCGAGATGTTATTCCAGATGGGTAACGAGCAACGCGCTAATCAAGAGTTGGTGCAAATGCTCGTCATGCACAAGCAGCATCCGACCATGCTCGCTGTGCTCGGTCATTTCAAACGCCTTTCGCGCGATACCAATGAAGCGGTCAAGCTGCTCAACCAGGCGATGGCCATTGATCCCAATCATGCTTACGCCAATATCGAGATGGCTAACATTGAGTTGGGCCAACGGCAAACAAGCGACTGCTTCAAGCGCGTTGGTGAGATGGTCAAGCAACATCCAAACGACCCCGATGTCATCGGCATGCAGGCGACTTTGCTGACTGCGATCAAAAAACCGCAAGCCGCAGAAAAGTTGCTGCTTGCCTTTGTCGGTCGCAATGATTCGATCAAGCTCAAAGCAGCAGGGTTGGCAAAGCTTGCGGAAGTCTACGAATCACAGGACAAAAAACAGCAGGCATGTCAAGCCATCTTCGCAGCACTCAAAGCCGTCCCTGATGATCCGGCCTACGGTTCGCAGGCCATGGAAATCATGGGACGCGCCGGAGCCAGAACCATGGCATTGGAAGCTGCGAGGTTGATGTTGGCCAACGTCGAGAATTACAACATGCCCGACGAGACCACCGCCAAGATGAAGCAAATGGTCCAGGCACAGATTTCACAACTCTCACCAAAGACGCAGCTCAAAACACAACCTGCAAACCAAGTCGATCTGACCGCGTTGGCTGATGATTATGCAGCAGCAGCAACTGATGCAGCCAAACGCAAAACACTCGCCGATGCCGTGATCACGTTTGTTGCTAACCATGCAACGTTCAAACGGACTGACCTGATTGCCGATCAGACATTTGATCGTCATGTGTATTGGGAGCAGCAGCCGACGTTTGAGCCTGCGATCCAAAAAGCCTTCGACCAACTGCCCAAAGCATGGCAGATGGAAGATGAGCTTGAGCATCTGGTTCTCACATCACAGTGGGATAAAGTCGTCCAGACCATCACACCATGGGAAGCGATTTACCCATCACCCAAAGCCAACACCTATCGCGCGCATATGCTGCTAAGACAGGGGAAAACGGACGAGGCGCAACAAGCAGCAGCCATCGGTCTCGTCATGGCAGCGTATGAATTTGCCCATGAGAAAGCCAACCGTAGTAAGTTTCTCGAGCCGCGCGGCGGGACCTATTTTGAAGCTTTAGGCATGGTCAAACACATCGCTGATCTCAAGGCAGGCAAGCAACCTCCCATGCAAAAACTCGTTGACCAATTCTACGATGGCATCAAAGCCGAGGACGCCATTGCCGCAGCCGACGCCTATACGCAGATGGATCGATACAGGCGGACGAACGGTTATGGTTGGTTCATGAACGACTTGGTGTATGACTCGTCGATTCAAAAATGGATACAGCAACAGCTCTTTGGTTTTGCGATTAAATCACTGGAGAATGGTGATGCCAAGAGTTTTGATCAATTTGCCAAACTCATGGATAAGGGGCGTTATGTCACCTATCACATTCACACGTTAGACCTTTTGGTCAAGCAGCAGCAAGACGAACTCAAACCGGATGATCGTTTGTTTGAGCAGGTTTTTCGACAGTGGGGCTATGAACCCCATGCACGCTTGCTCAAAGGAAAACTGCTGGAAAAACAAGGCCAATTGGATATGGCGTTGCTTGAGTACAATGCCGGTACAGCAGGTCGCACGACGGATCGAATCAAGCCACAACAGGCTGATGAACTTGCATGTGCCAAAGAACGGGATCGTTTGGAAAAGCAGATGACCGGCACGGCATTCGACATTTACAGTAAGCCCATCAACAGCATTCTCAAGCTCGGACGTGCTTCAACTTACCCGGACAATGCCGCGTTGCTTGCTGCTGCGTGCAGCTATCTGATGCAGGATATCAAGCACATGTCCAATGGGAGTTTGATGCGGATTCAGATGAACGCGATGCAGAATGTCGAGCCCAAAGCGTCATTTAACTGGCAGGCAATCATGGTTGCTGATACCTACATCCGTACGTTCAAGGATCATGCAGCTTCAGGATACAGGGCGCAGGGCAACGCATACCACACGCTCAAGAAGTACGAAAAATCCGGCGATGCTTACATGCAATACGCAGCCTTACTCACGGATAATAAAGCCAAGGCCAAGGGCTATTACTTTGCCATGCGCTCCTATCGCGCGGGATATCTGCGTGACAAAGCTGCCGATGCTGGTGCAAAATGTATTGCAACCGGTGGGGCTGATCTGGATACGCATGCACTTTACATGTGGGTGTTAAAGGACAACGCGCAGTTCAAGCTCGCAGCGCAGCAGGCAAAGATTGTTGCAGAGGGCTATCGCAAACTCAACAACGCCAATCGTGCGAAATACTACGAAGACAAGCAGCAGGAATATGCACAGATGGCCCAATGGGCAACGACACAACCGGCGATGCGGTGAGTGGTGGTGCTTGATGTGCCAATTGCGTTTGTGATATGTCTGATGTGAGTACGTCTTCGTTTTAACTCTCAGTCATTCCCGCGAAGGCGGGAATCCAGTGGTATTCTGTTGATGCTTGCACCTATCACTGGACTCCCGCCTGCGCGGGAGTGACGATATGAATCACAACGATTTCATGACTTTGTGACGCAATTTATTTAATGATCCAAGGCAGCTTCATCGACACGTTTTTTAACCGTGCGTCGATCCAATCCCAATTGTGCTGCAGCCGCTTCGTAGTTGCCAAGCTTCTGATACATCCAATGGCAATAGCGATTGAGTAAACCATCCGCAGAAAGCGTGCCTTGCTCGGTGACGGTTTTGAGGGCTTCAATGGGGTCGACATGCTGCACGCTGACGCGCGGTTGGTAGCAGCCGCGAATCAGAATGTTGCTCACACATTGCTGAAGCTCACGGATGTTGCCCGGCCAGGGATAGTCATCGCCAAGTTGTTCATGGATACATTCCAACACCTTGGGTAAGGCAGCGGGTGCATCATCACCCAGCAAGCGTTTGAGAATAAACGTGACCAACCGCGTTAAGTCATCGGGTTGATCACTGAGTTGCTGAGCCAATGAAGGCGTGGTGATGATGTCAGAACACAGGCGGTAATACAAATCTTCACGGAACGTTTTAGACTGCATTTCAAGGGGTAAATCGCGGTTGGTAGCAGCGATGATCTTGCCTGCAAAGTGTCGGTCTTTGCTTTCACCCAGGCGTTGAAACGTGCGTGATTGGAGCACGCGCAGGAGTTTGACCTGAATGGTCAAGTCCAGTTCACCAATTTCATCAAGAAAGACCGCGCCCAATGCAGGACAGACTTCAAGCCAACCTTTGCGGTCGGAGGTGGCGCCGGTGAATGTGCCGCGCTTATGGCCAAAGAGTTCGGACTCGATGATGGTGGGGGACATGGCAGAGAGGTTCAGTGAGAAGAACGATTCACTGTAGTGTTCGGTGAATTGGTTGTTGCGTACGTCATAGGGAATGTATCGCGATTGGCCGATCGCGCGGGCGACGAGTTCCTTGCCGGTACCTGAAGGGCCGGTGATGAGCGTGGTGAAATCTGCCATGCGTGCGTAGAGTCCACGAACGTAAAGTCGTTCATCATGGGTGAACAGCGATTGCCAAACGGCTTGCCGGAGTTTTGCCATGGGCTGGGATTGGCCGACGAGGCAGTTGAAGATGTTTTCAAATGCGCGGCGGATCTGGAAGAATACCGCATACACATGCGGGGCAAGGTGACCGGAGGGCATGGTGATGTTTGGCAGGCTCAGGTAATGGTCAAACTGTTTTTTGAAGCGCGTGTAATGCCGCTGCATGAACGACGCATCATTGAGCGTTTGAGGTTGAGCAAGCATCTTCTCCAAGCCATCGCGCGTGTCTTCATAGAGCAGGTAGAAGACCATGTCTTCATACAACCGCAGGTCATCATCGTTGAGTGTTTTGCCTGCGAGGATCTTGCTGCGAGCGTCGTTGACCACCTGCGTCATCATCTGGTTGAGCACGTCGATGTTGTGCAGGTCATTGCTGTCAGTCAGGTAAGACCAGATGGCATGATTGCCTTTAAAAAGTTTGCCCAAAGCCTGGCGTTCGATGCGAATGCGTGCCGGGTCAAACGGGTTGGCATAGGTGATCTGCGCCAGGACGGTTGCTTTTTTACGCTGTGATGATGTGAAGATGGCCATGCAAAAAATGTACATCAATATGCAAAAGATGTACACAGAAGTTTTTTATCGGGGCAGGCGTTGTTAAGTTTGGATGTGTTGTTAGTGTTTTTATAAAAAGTCTTTACGTTCTTTTTGGCTGCTTTTACGAAAATAAATTTTTCTTCAAAAATCCAACTGGCACGGGCGTTGTTTTAGGTCATGGCAGACCGCCGTTTCCTGACCTTTTTCAATGGAGCCTAACCATGTCATCCGGCAAACCCCAGCAACCCCGTCCCCCGCGTCCTGACCTGCCCCCGTTTATCTTTCGCAGCAACAAGCTCGTGCTCTCGGTGCTCGCAGGACTCGTCGCCGTCTTCGCACCGATGCTCACCCGCAATGCCAACGCTGCAGGTCTGCTCATCGCAGACGGTGGCTTCGGGGGCGTCCTTGAGATCCAGGAACAGACCGTCAACGTCACCATCAACAACGGCATCGCGGTCACCGAAGTCGACCAGATTTTCCTCAACACTGAGAACCGTCAAGTTGAAGCGCTCTACACGTTCCCCGTCCCTAAGAATGCCAGCGTCTCGAACTTCAGCATGTGGATCAACGGCAAGGAGATGATCGGCGAAGTCGTCGAAAAGCAACGCGCTCGTGAAATCTACAACAGCTACAAACGCGTCAACCGTGACCCGGGCCTGCTCGAACAGGTCGACTACAAAACGTTTGAGATGCGCATTTTTCCGATCCCCGCTAACGCCCAGCAGCGCGTCAAGGTGACCTACTATCAGGAAATGGACTTTGACCATAATCAGGTCAACTACGTCTATCCCCTTGCAACGATCACGCGGGACAACATCAACCAAACCACCACCGGCAAGTTAGCCATGACCCTACGTGTGCTCAGTGAAGTGCCGATCACCGACATGCAATCGCCTTCACACAAGGATGGTTTTGTCATCGCCAAGCACAATGACAACTTCTATGAAGCAAGCTACGAAACCGATGCAGGCAGCATTGCCCAGGACTTCGTGCTTAACTTTGATCTGAATCGCCCGCGCACTGGCATTGATGTCATCACGTCCAAACCCAAAGGCGAAGACGGTTACTTCATGCTCAGTCTCACTGCAGGCCAGGAACTCTCGCAGCTTGATCAGCCCATGGATTATGTCTTCGTGCTCGACACTTCCGGCAGCATGCGCAACAGCTCCAAGCTCATCATCAGCCAGCAATCGATCATGGCTTTTATCAGTGAACTCTCTGAACAGGATCGCTTTGAAGTGATTAGTTTCAATGTCAAAGCCGTGCCACTGTTTAAGCAACTCAATCCTGCAGATGCTGATCATTTGGATCAAGCCAAAGTGTTTTTGGATCAGCAGACGGCACGTGGTGGGACGAACCTGACGCCTGCGTTGAACTTTGCTTACACCTATGCCAACCCTGATCGTCAGCTGAATATCGTCATTCTCTCCGACGGGATGACCGAACAAAGTGCCCGTAGTGAACTGTTGTCACTGATTGGACAACGCCCTGAAAACGCCCGCATTTTCACCATCGGTGTTGGCAATGAAGTGAATCGCCCACTGCTTAATCAACTGGCGCAGCAGACCAACGGTCTTGCAGCCTTCCTCTCGCAGGGAGATGATTTTCAGCGTCAAGCCCAGGCATTTCGTCGCAAACTCGTGCGTCCTGCAGCAACGGATTTGAAGATTGGTTTTAAGGGTGCGGATGTCTACGACGTTGAGCCCAAGGTGCTCCCCGCACTTTACTATGGCAAGCCGATTCGCGTGTATGGTCGCTATCGCAACGCATCGCCTGACACCAACATCAACATCTCCGCCAACATCATGGGCAAGGCCTTTAACCAGAACGCCCCGATTGAACTGCCCAACAAGGATATGGGCAATCCCGAGATCGAACGCATGTGGGCCTCGCATGCCATTACCAGTCTGCTTGAGGATGGCAACTCACGTGCGAACATCGAAAAGGTGGTTGGTTTGGGCGAAGCGTATTCCATCGTCACCGAGTACACCAGCTTCCTGGTCCTTGAGAATGATGCAGAATACAAGCGTTGGCAGATTGACCGTAAAAACGCGATCCGGATTCAGCGTGACCGTGCAGCGCGTGATGCAGTGAATCAGCAGCTTTCCAAACTTCGTCAGCAGGCAATGCAGCAGTTTGCCATGGCCAACACACCCAAGGCTCCGACCCCGCAGCCGATGACGAATGTTGCTCCTGTACGAAACAATGTGAACCCGACACCAACGCCTCAAACGCGTGCACCGCAGGTATCACGCCCGCAAACCAACAGCCCTGCTCCCAGCCGCAAGCGTAACTTTGATTTCAAGCTGCCGGTCGGTGGTGGTGGCGGCGGTGGGGCGATTGATCCGCTCTCTGCTACAGCCGTGATCCTGCTCGGTGCCTTGGCCGTCTACCGTGTGTCTCGTCGTCGCAAAGCCGCATAAGACACTGCAATATCATGACTGCATATCCAGCAAACTTCCCTCGTCAGCTAGCGGTCAGGAGCCTGCCCAACATCCCTTTGCCCACAGCATTCTCACAACCAACATGAGCGTTTCGGGGAAACATGCCGAGTCCTTCCGAGGGACAGGTTGTGAGAAAACTTTCCGGGAATTCCGGGGAACTTCCGGGGATCTTCCGGAGGGGGCAAGGGGGTTAAGGGCACCCATCCCAACGCAACGATAGAAAGGGCTCCGAGTTGGGATGGGTGACGAGGGTTTTTGAGCCCGCCACGAAACAACATCAAGTCTGATGCACCGGACTTGTCAAACAAACGTCACCCAGGGACAGGTGCAACATCGCGTGTATGTTGGCCTGTCCCGAATTTTTTTAACTTATCACGTTCTTGACCAGCGCATCGCAAGCGATGCAGCTAAATAAAAACAGATTTATTGACGTCAATATTGATTGAGATCTTCGAAAAAGCCAACTTTCCTGTTGAGTCATTTTTTTACCACAGAGTTCACAGAGGACACAGAGAGAGAAAACAACTGTTTTTAAGGCATTTTCTCTGTCTTA
>JBICHS010000559.1:0-8253 GCA_043101135.1 Phycisphaeraceae bacterium JB051 | reverse complement strand
CCTATAAGATGCTCCCGGGTTATCGCTCGATGCGCAAGCATGCTTCGGCGATGATCATTGGTTCCCGAGCGACATACGAGCAGATGGAGTCCGCGTACTACGATCGCTGTGTCTACATCCCGGAAAACGCCATTGATCCAGCACGCTTTAATGCTCGCATTGATCGGCAGCCCAATAAGCCCCTGCGATTGGCGTTCGTCGGACGCCTCGTGCCTTACAAGGGAGCGGACATGTTGCTTCATGCTGCTGCTCCATTGATTCGTGCAGGTAAAGTGATCGTGGATCTGGTCGGTGATGGACCGATGCGTGATGAACTCACTGCGTTAGCCAAAGAACTGAAAATTTCCCAAGGCGTCATCATGGATGGCTGGGTGGAACACACCAAGCTGCAGGATCGTCTGCTGCTTTCGGATGTCTTCGCTTTCCCCAGTATTCGTGAGTTCGGTGGGGCGGTGGTACTCGAAGCCATGGCCATTGGTTTGGTTCCCGTGATCATGGATTACGGCGGGCCGGGTGAACTGGTGAGTCCTGAAACCGGCTATGCCATCCCCATTGGTAACCGTGAACAGATCATCGCCCGGGTTGGCAAAGCGTTGGAAGAACTCACTGCCGATCCAGCCAACATTCAGCAGATGGGTGTCAAAGCGCGCCAGCGTGTATTCAACCATTTCACATGGGATGCCAAGGCAGCCATGACACTTGAAGTTTACCGCTGGGTGTTGGGGCAACGATCGGACAAGCCTGACTTCGGCATGCCGTTACCCGATGGCATTGAAGCTCAGACACATCTCACCCATGAAACACAAACAACACAAGAAAAGTCTGTGACCACTGTTTAATGAGTACGCTTGATACGACAACTTCACCAGCAGAGATGCCCAAAACCGCCAAGCCTTCGCTTATGAGCCTGGCTTTACGCGGCTCGGTTTGGACGGTCGGCACGCAGCTTGCCAACAATGCCATGCGCCTTGCAGGCAACATGATTCTCACACGCTTGCTCTTTCCCGAAGCCTTCGGGTTGATGCTGTTGGTGGGTGTGTTTACTGCGGGTTTACAGATGTTCACCGACCTTGGCATCAATCAGAACATCGTCCAATCTTCACGTGGCGATGATCCGACATTCCTCAATACCGCGTGGACTCTAAGCGTACTGCGTGGTGTTGTTTTATGGTTGTTGGCATGTCTGTTGACCTGGCCATACGCGACTTTCTATAACGAGCCGCAATTGCTTTGGTTGATCCCCGCGGTGAGTTTTTCATCACTGATTGCAGGCTTTGCTTCGACGCGTTTGGCGACACTTAATCGCAAGCTCGCATTAGGCCGTGCGTGTATGGTGGACTTTGTTGCTCAATTTGCCTGCCTGGTTACCACGGTCTGTTTTGCCCTGGTTTACAGGAGCGTCTGGGCGTTGGTCAGTGGGGCGATTGCACTACATCTGACACGCACTGCCATGAGTCACTTTGTACTCAAAGGTCACAAAGTTCGCTTTGCCTGGGATTCAGATGCCGCACGCAGTCTGTATCGCTTTGGGCGTTGGATTTTCATCAGCACGATTCTGACCTTCATGGCAAGACAGGCTGACAAAATCATGCTCGGCAAGCTCATCGACAGTGAACTACTGGGTATCTACGGCATCGCGCTCATTTGGGCATTGGTTCCAACCGAGTTGCTGCAGAAAGTTGCCAACCAGGTTGCCTTCCCGGTATTCAGTCGTCTCAAGCAATCACCCGACGGCTTATCGCATGACCAGGCCGCGCGTGTTCGACGACCGCTGTCGATTCTTGGTGGCATGATTTGTACCGTGCTGATTGTCGGTGGCGATGATTTGATCCATTTGCTTTATGACCCACGTTATGCCGATGCGGGTTGGATGTTGCAATTACTGGCCATTGGCATCTGGTTTCAGATGTTGGGCAACAACTATTCACCAGCCATTCTCGCATTGGGGCGTACCAAGTGGCTGGCTGCAGGGCATTGTTCCAAGTTTCTGTTTCTGCTGGCGGCAGTTCCCATTGGATTTCATTACGGTGATCTCAAAGGCGTTCTTATCGGGATCGGCATTTCAGAAATTGCCAAGTATTTCGTATTTGCTTTTGCACTACATCGCTATCGTTTGGCACAGGTTCCCGAAGACCTCGGATACACATTGCTCATTGCGGTCTCCGCGGGTTTGGGCTTTACCTTAAATCACACATTCAACTGGCATCCGGTGACTTTAGCCATCGTCAGCATCGCTTTGGCGTTGGCTTTCTGGGCACCGTTTTCCATGTCTGTCTTACGCATGATCAAAAATAAAAACCGGTTTAACAAGGACGGAGAGATACGACGATGATGATTCTGACGCATATTGCCATGCTCGGGTGGATTCCCGTGGCCATGGGTTTATTCCTGCTGATGAAGCCGCGACGCGCGGTGATGGCGGGATACATCCTGGCCATGCTGTTTTTGCCCAATTACCAGTACGAAATCCCCAAGCTCATGGACTACACCAAGTTCACCGCAGCTTCGATTGGCTTGCTGATGGCAGCGATGATGTTCGATTGGCGAACCATCACCAACTTCCGCCCGCATTGGGTGGATATCCCCATGGCCATCTGGTGCATCGTGCCGTTCATGTCGTCCATGGCAAACGATACGGGTATTCATGACTACTATGGTTTCTACGATGGTATGTCCAGCTCGTTGTATCAGACCTTCGCATGGGGCATCCCATACTTCCTGGGGCGTGTGTATATCACCGACCACCAGGGACTCAAGGAGATGGCCATTGCGATGATTATCGCGGGTCTGATTTATGCACCATTATGCTGGTTTGAAATCCGCATGAGCCCGCAGCTGCATAACTGGTTCTACGGTTTCACTCAGCATAAGTTCGGCCAAACACGTCGTGGTGGTGGCTGGCGTCCGATGGTGTTTCAGCAGCATGGCCTAGCCTTGGGCATGCTTATGGCGATGGCAGCAATGTGTGCAGGTTGGTTATGGCGGGCACGAACCATCAAGAAAATTGGGGCATTGCCGATGATCGGTGTCGCGTTGTTCCTGTTGGTAACAGCGGTTTTTATTAAGTCATCCTTCGCAGTGGTTCTACTGATGATGGGCATTTGTGCTTACTACTCCATTAAGATCATGCGTCATCCTTTGCCGCTGCTGGTTTTGATTTTCATGATCCCGCTTTACCAGTTTGTTCGTACCAACGGCAACTTCACGGGCGAGACATTAGTCAACATTGCAGAGACGGTTTTCAACTCTGACCGTGCCGGTTCGTTGCAGTTCCGTTTGGATAATGAAGACCGCATCATCGAACATGCCGTCAAAGCCAAGCCATGGCTAGGTTGGGGGACCTGGGGCGAGTACATGGTCGACGCGGACAATGTGGCTGACGGTATGTGGGTCATCACGTTTGGTAAGTACGGCATCATTGGTCTTGCATCATTGACACTTGCACTACTCACGCCACCATTCTTGATGGTCACCGGTTTGCCACGCAAGTATCTGCGGGTACCTGATGCGGCACCGGCGTTGGTACTTAGCACCATGCTTGTGCTCTTTGCGTACGACTGTTTGATGAACTCATTCCCCAACACGATTTACGGTCTTGCCAGCGGTGGCGTGGCCTGTGTTGCTCGCTTGTATTGGATGCATCATGGTAAGCAGCAGAACTGGTTACAGGTTCTGCTGTGGCGTTTGTTCCGACGTAAGCAAGTGAATCCGACATCACGCAATTGGCAATAATCTCAATCACCTGTGGGAGCGAATATGCCTCAAAACACAGACATTCTGGTCGTCATTGTCAATTACCGCACGCCGGAGTTGACCATTGACGCCTTGGCCTCGTTGGAAGTCGAACGCAAGCGTCTACCTGATATGCATGTGGTTGTGACCAATGCACCTGCAGGTGACGATTCACAGCAACGCATCACCGACGCCATTGCTCAATACAACTGGGGCGACTGGGTGACATTCAAGCAACTGGAGAAGAACGGTGGTTTTGCTTATGGCAATAACATCGGCATTGAACCAGCGATCCAATCCGAGCATCCGCCTAAGTACGTGCTGATGCTCAATCCTGATACCGTGGTCCGCGAAGGTGCTATCGTGTCACTGCGAGATTTTCTGGAGAAACGTCCCTATGCCGGTCTGGTCGGCTCACGTCTGGAAGATCCCGATGGTACGCCCCAGGCATCCGCTTTTCGCTTCCCGGGCATACTCAGCGAGTTGGTTGCAACACTGCGTTTAGGCCTCTTCTCCAAGCTGATGAATCGCTATGTGATGGCACCACCGATTCAGAATCATGCTCATGAGACCGACTGGGTCGCTGGTGCATCCATGCTGGTTCGTCGTGAAGTTTTTGAGCAGATCGGCTATCTGGATGAAGGCTATTTTCTCTATTACGAAGAAGTCGAATTCTGTCTCCGTGCCAAGCGTGCAGGCTGGCAATGCTGGTATGAGCCGGCAAGCCATGTCGTGCATCTGGTGGGTTCAGCAAGCGGCATTTCGGACACCCGTAAAAAAGCACCACGTCGGCCGGCATACTGGTTTGAATCCCGCCGGCGTTATTACCTGGGCAGCTTCGGGAAAGTCAAAACCTTGTTGGCGGACACCTGTTGGCTGATCGGCTTTTCCATGTGGCGAGTGCGTCGTGCGATCCAACGCAAGCCGGATAACGATCCACCCCAATTCCTGTCTGACTTCTTTAAGCACAGTGTCTTTTGCAAAGGCTTTCACCTATGAGTGACGGACTCTGGGCACAAATCAAGGAAGACTGGATTGCCAACGGCCGCGACTGGACCAAGCCGGGGTTCCGCGCGGTTGCGGTCTACCGATTTGGCGTCTGGCGGATGGGGATTAAATCCAAAATCATCCGTGCACCGTTCTCCATGATGTATCGCATGATGTTCCGACGTGTGCGAAACGGTTACAGCATTGAATTGCCATACTCGGCACGGGTGGGCAAGCGATTGATTATCGAACACCAGGGCGCGATCGTCGTGCATGGCAATGCTGAACTTGGGGATGACTGCATCATTCGCCAGGGTGTGACCATCGGCAACCGTTACATGGATCGCCCCAATGAAGCACCGATTCTCGGTGACCGCGTGAACGTCGGAGCTGGTGCCAAACTCCTGGGCAAAATTATGATTGGCGATGACGCTGCCATCGGTGCCAACGCTGTGGTGCTGCATGATGTTGATGTGAGTACGGCTGTCGTCGGCATCCCCGCAAAACCCATTGGTAACAACAAACCACAACCTCAGGTGGTTTACACATGAATGAAAAAACAACACAAAATACAGCACACGTGACGACCGTCGGCGTGGTGGTGATCGGTCGCAATGAAGGCGAGCGTCTCAAACGTTGCCTGCGTTCATTGGTCAACTCCGTGGACCTGATGGTCTATGTGGATTCAGGTTCGACTGATGGTTCGGTTGCGTTTGCACAGTCTTTGGGGGTGGACGTGGTTGATCTGGATTTGAGCAAACCTTTCACCATGCCCCGTGGCCGCAATGAAGGTTTTGATCGACTCATTGAGCTTAAACCGGATGTGGACTACGTACAGTTTGTCGATGGCGATTGTGAAGTCGAACAAGGTTGGATTGAGATTGCCCGACAGACCTTAGATGAAAAACAGAACCTTGTGGCTGTCTCCGGTCGACGGCGTGAACGTTATCCAGAAGCATCAATGTACAACCACCTTTGTGACATTGAATGGAACGGCCCGACGGGCATCACACACAACTGTGGCGGGGATGTTTTGATGCGAGCTGAGGCGTTCAAGGAAGCTGGTGGCTTTAACGCTGCGATGATCGCTGGTGAAGAGGGGGAATTGACCTTCCGCCTTCGTGCCAAAGGTTGGCAGGTTTGCCGACTGGATGTGCCCATGACTTTACATGATGCTGCGATGACGCGATTTGGACAATGGTACAAGCGCACACTTCGCGCCGGTCACGCCTATGCCGAAGGCATGTCACTGCATGGCAAGAGTCCGGAGCGATACAACGTCCGTCCGGTGATCAGCTGCCTGGTCTGGGGATTCGGTATGCCGGTGTTCGCGTTGCTGTGTTTGATTGCCTCATGGTTCTGGCTTCCCGCCATTCTCGGGACCGTTGGCGTGGTTGGTTTAACGATTATGACATGGTTGCGGATTATGCGACGTCGGTGGATTAAAACGCGAAACGTCCGGGAATCCATGCTCTTTTCAACGTTTTGCATGCTCGCCAAGTTGCCTCAGGCGATGGGTGTGGCATGGTTCTACCGCAATCATCTCCGCGGGACCCGCTCGGGATTGATTGAATACAAGACAGCCACGACCTCATGACGCATGTGGTTGTCTGAATTGATAGATACAGAAAGAATCAGGAGAGACGCACCTGTGATTCATTACATGACCACCAACGGCATTGGCAATGCCTGGGTTGCCAATGAGCTGCATCAGCTCGACCGCCACAAAATCCCTTTCAAACTCCATGCCATGCGCAAGCCGGCGGAGCACTTTCATGGTTCGCAGTGGGCCAAGGATATTGATGCTGCGACCAATGAGCTTTACCCCGTTGGCTTGCTGACATTGCTCTTTGCGACAATCACTGCGCCTTTTCTCTTTGGACCACGCTTCTTTGGGGCGATATTCAACGCACTGTTCGCCAAACGTGAATCGACCCGAGTCCGTGTTGCAGGCTTGTACCACTTTGCTGTTGCCTGTTACTGGGCAAAGCAACTGCGACACCAGGACGTGAGCCTGATCCATAGTCAATGGATTCACTCCGGTGGCACGATCACGATGTACGCTGCCTGGTTACTTAATGTGCCGTTCAGTTTCACCGGCCATGCTGCTGACCTTTTCCGCGAGCGTTGTGCGTTGCAGGATAAAGTCGATCGTGCAGCCTTTATTGTGTGCATCTCCGAATTTCACAAAGACCTGTTCATGAAGATGGGGGCCCCGGAAGATAAGCTTCATATTGTCTACTGCGGTATTGATGTTTCCCTGTTTTCTCCCAAGGAAAATAAGGACACTGGCGAATTGCCTCATATCGTCTCTGCTGGTCGTCTGGTCGACAAGAAGGGCTTTGAATATCTGATTGATGCTTGTGGTTTGCTGCGAGATCAGAACATTGACTTTAAATGCACCATTGCAGGTAGTGGTCCACTCGAAGATGCGCTTCGACAGCGTGTCACTGATCAGAAGCTTGAAAAGATTGTCACAGTCACTGGTAAGGCACTCAAACAAGAGAACATTCCCCAGTTCATGAATATGGGCGATGTGTATTGTCTGCCTTGTGTGTGGGCAGCAGATAACGATGTTGATGGTTTGCCACAGATGCTCATGGAAGCGATGGCATGTGGCGTTCCATGTATCTCAACCAAACTCGTTGGCATCCCTGATCTGCTGATTCAAGGTAAGACGGGCTTACTGGTTGAGCCCAACGATGCCAAGCAACTTGCCGAGGCGATGAACGTTCTGATGCATGATAAGCCGTTGCAACAGACATTGGTTGCCAATGGTTTGGTGCATGTGAAGAAGCATTTCAATCTTGAAACCTGCATCGATCCGTTGGTCGCTCAGTATCGCACATTCCTGGGTAACAACCCCAATCAGCAGAATCAACAACAGCCTAAAAGCACGGAAGCAAAGGTGCAGTCATGATTATTACCCAGAGTCCTTATCGCGTGAGTTTTGCAGGGGGGGGCACGGATTTGCCCGCGTTTTACCGCCAGGAATTCGGCGCGGTTCTGAGTGTAACCATCAACAAGCACATGTACTGCACCGTCAGTCCACGCTTTGATAAGACCATTCGCCTTGCATATTCCAAGACGGAAATCGTCGACACGCCGGATAAGCTCGAACATGGCATTGTCCGTAAAGCCATGGAACTTGCAGGCCTCAATAGTCACTTGGAAATCACCACCATTGGCGACGTGCCAGCAGGCACCGGCATGGGCTCGTCCAGTACCTTGACCGTCGGCATGCTCCAGGCGTTGTACGCCAACGCAGTCAAGATCGTCAGCCGCGAAACACTCGGTGCCCAGGCATCGGAAATCGAAATTGACATGCTCGGCAAACCCATCGGTAAGCAGGATCAATATGCTGCAGCCTTTGGTGGTCTGAATTACATTCGATTTAACCCTGATGACACGGTTGACGTTGAACCCGTCCCCTGCAAGAAGCAAACGCTTGAAGAACTTGAAAGCCGCACGCTGTTGTTTTACACCGCACAGCGCCGTGATGCGGACACCATTCTCAAGAAGCAGTCAGAAGGC
>JBICHS010000558.1:0-7148 GCA_043101135.1 Phycisphaeraceae bacterium JB051 | reverse complement strand
TGGAGTTCGCAGACATCAAGCTGGTCAACTACGGTGACAGTAAAACCGTGGAAGATCTGCCGGGCACGAAGATCACTTACGACGGCAGAGAAGCTGACGCACCGTGGCGAAAGGAAGCTGCCAGGCGAATCGCAAAGCATCGTCAATCGCCGATGCAACTGCTCATCCATGATGCTCATGGCAAGCCGGCAGCCAACGTTCCTGTCACGCTCAATGTTAAGCGACTTGCCTTTGATCTTGGCACCGCAGTCAAAGCCCGTGACCTTGCAGGCGACAAAGCAAACCAACTGAAAATGCAGGCCCAAATCAAGGAGCTGTTTAACTGTGTCGTCTTTGAGAATGACCTGAAGTGGAAAGCCTATCGTCCTGAAAATAGGCCATTGATTGATCAAGCCCTTGCGTGGTGCCAGGCAAACAACCTGCCAGTCCGTGGGCACACCATGGTCTGGCCGAGTTGGCGGACGAATCCCAAACACCTGAAAAAACAGTATGAAAATGACGCAACAGGTTTGGCTACCGCCATCGCTCAACGCATCGACACCATCGGCAGCAGCTTTGCCGGCCAACTCTATGAATGGGACGTGATCAACGAACCCAACAACCATCACGACTTCATTGACATGCTGGGTATCGATGCCATGTCTCACTGGTTTAAACGCGCGCGACAGGCTGATCCTCATGCCGTGTTGTACCTCAACGAAACCGGCGTCCCCGTTTCCGGACCCGGTGCACCGGTCTATGACAAACTCTATGAATACATCAAACGACTCCAGGCTAACGGCGCCCCGATTGGTGGCATCGGCATGCAGGGACATGTCGGTTGGAGCATGAACAGCCCCGAAAAACTTTGGCAGATTTTCGACCGCTTTGCGGACTTGGGTCTGCCCATCAAAATCACCGAGTTTGATATCGGTGTCACCGATGAAGAACTTGCTGCAGACTATTACCGTGACTTTTACACAGCCTGCTTTGCTCACCCTGCGGTCAACGGCATTCTGATCTGGGGGATCTGGGAAAAAGACAAAGGCTACAAACCCGAGGCTGCGATTTACCGCAAAGACTGGTCGCCTAAACCTCAAGCGTTGGCCTTGGAAAAACTTCTATCCCAATGGCATCAACCGATCACGGTGAGCACAGATGCGAAGGGCAGAATCAATGTGCCAGCGTTTCATGGTGAATATGACATCGTGATCAAGGGCCATTCAACCAAGACGATTGAGCCTGTTACACATACATCGCAAAGCCAACTTATCCAGATTGATTTACACTGATTGAAGGTGCGTTAACCATGACCCCATCCACAAGAAAATCAGCATTCACGCTTATCGAGTTACTCGTGGTGATCAGCATTGTTTCACTGCTTATTTCAATTCTCCTGCCGGCATTGGGCAATGCTCGTAAGGCGGCGCAGGCCATGTCATGTCTGGCGAATCTCAGGCAGATTGGTTTTGGTTTGGCGACCTATGCAGGTGACAATGAACAGACATTGCCCAGCGGGATGATGTATGGCGTGCCCTATGCGCAAGGTGCTGGTCGGTGGTATCAGAAGATTGATGCCTACATGGCTAACAGTGGGCCGAGCAGTTTTGACAATGAAGATATCCTGCCTGTATTTCGATGCGCCCAGGCGATGAATCAGGATGGCCTGTGTCATTACTCTTCACATGGTGCAATGATGCCCAACACGTCCCCGGGGCCCAATGACAAACGCCGTCCCTACAACTATGACGAGATCAAACGGCCTTCGGAAGTTGTGCTGATTTTTGAAGGTGGTTTAAACACCAAGAATGCATCGCCCGTTGCCAAACAGGTGAATCGCACCTACATGAGTTACGATTCGTCAATCAATAACGACGTTGCCATCAATCAAGGTCCCAATACTGATTATATCTCCGGCTACATGCGGTTTCGACATAGCTCAGATCAAGCTGGCAACTTTCTCTCACCAGACGGGCACGCCCAGGCGATTCGTTTTGGTGAAGTGCTGCGAAAACACATGCAGGTGGAAAATGTCGGCGGCCATAAGTTTTAAGAATCAACAGCGTCAATGTTAAACAACAACCAACGCGGCTTAAGGCAACAAATTCTGGAAGTCAGCAACGAACACACGCCGTGTCCCATTGACAAAACCGTTGAAAACCACGTACCGACCGGTCCGATCCCACGCAGGATGTGGGTCCACGCGTAACGCGCCAATGGTTTGTTGCTGTGGCGTCTGGCTGTGAATTCGCACCGCGCAGGATTCAGTGCCTTGCTGAAGATCAATCCAACGCAGTGGCACGCTGCCATCTCCAAAAGCAATCGACTCGTAGATGTAGGTATCACTGAGCACATAACGCTCACCGGGGACAACCGTTGGATGTCCTGAACCGGGAATTGTTTCGTGCATTTCGCGGATGCCCGTGCCATCGTACTTGGCACGAACCAGGGCCATCATCCCCTGGTCTTGCATCTGCAGGTTCATTGAGATGTTTTGCCCATCGGGGAACCATGTTGCATGATGACCAGAGCGTTTCCAGTACGCCGGCCCAACAGCACAGTGCATGTCACTGCCATCGGGCTTGATCGTCAGCCATGCATAATCCACAGCCTTGAAGTCATCCTCAAACATGTTCCACTGATCAGCTCGGCGTTTGGGATACCATCTGAGACTGAGCATCAGGCGATCGGATTGCGCATTGAACTTGCTATGAAAGCCGTATATCTCATAGCCGTTGGCTTGCTCCAGGGACATTCCCGGGTTGGCACAGAAAAATAGATCATGGATCGTTGCAAGGATTCGACTCTCACCAGTCAAGGTGTCAGTGATGTAAAAGCCATCCTCCTTGGTTGGGCCGACAAAATGCTGCATCATGTCCGTGGGGATGCATACCCCATAGCCGGGTTGGGTGCGACGCATGGTTCTCATGTTGGCAGAGATCAGATATCGTCCGTCAGGCGATGCGTGATACACCGTCCCTTGCATCGGCTTTCTTTCGCCTGTTATCGGATCAAGTTGCCAGGCAAAGGGCTTCCAGGTCTGCGTATCCACATCATTGAAATACAGCGCGTGATCCGTGTCCCCCCAATTGATGTTGGCACCAAGCTGTGTTTCCCAGCCACATGTCTGAGCAACGATCCGGTCTTCACCTGTCTGCAAATCCACGACACAGACATCGCCTTTTTCACCCGCTTCGGGCAGCCTATCTTCAAACGGCATCCGGAAAATGGCCAGATAACGCCCCGACGGGCTGATGGGCGACGTGTCAAAAAAGCGATGGATCGCACCACCGCGGTCCGGCGTCAGACACCACACGGGTACTGCCGGATCATGTTCCAGATAACGTGGGAATGTCTCAAACATTACACAGACTCCTCAGACGATGGCTTAACGAAACATTGTAGACATAAATCATCGCTGTGGTATGACAAAAGTCCGTCTGTGATGCCAAAACTGAAAAACTAGATCACTTATTCAATATAACCTCGTAAAGTTCATTAAGTCACAAATGACGGAAGCCGATACTCCATTTTAAGCAACAATTAAGACCCATCTCTATCTTTATTGGGCCTGCTGTTGACCTGTACGTTCACAAATGCAAGTTGCAACAATCGAATGGTGATGGAGGAATCGGCTTATGAAACTGGCAACAAAAATGATTGGGGGAAACCAGCTTCTGTTCGTTCTGCTGGCCATCGTACTTGGGGGATTGGCAGTCTATTCGCTAAGCGATCTGGGCAAAACGATTCTCAGTGATGCAACAGAATCAGTCGAAGACCTGGCCTCCAACACACTCATCGAAGGCACACGTAATGACTCTGAAGTGATCAACTATCAGATCGAATCAACGATTCGTGACGTGATGCAACTTTCCGAATCTGAAAACCTGCGCGGCTATCTGACCGCCCGTCATGGCAAGAACAAAGTCTGGAACGACCTGGCCAAGACTGAAGTGATCCGGCTGGTTGATGACATGGTGGTCAACACCGAAGTCCAACAGCAACTGCGTCAGCAAAGCGTGGTTCGTGGGTTGAATGTCGGCCGTAGTATCATGGCTGATGCAGGTGGTATCCGCCTGACCGAACAGACTGTTCAATGGGATGCGATCAATCAATACACCAAAAAGGCCACCCCCATCAACCTGCCTCAGATGCTCGTAGGTGAAACGGCAATCCCCAAAGATAATAGCTTCGAGAACATGATGCCGGTGGTGGACAAAGCAACCAATATCATGGGCGGCACCTTCACCATCTTCCAACGTATGAATGATGCAGGTGACATGCTGCGCGTTGCAACCAGTGTCAAAAAGCTTGACGGGACACGTGCCATTGGTACCTATATCCCTGCAATCAATCCGAACGGCAAAGAAAACCCCGTGATCAAAACCGTCATGAGCGGTGAAACATTCTACGGTCGGGCCTATGTCGTCAATGCCTGGTACATCACAAGCTACGAACCAATCACTGACCATGCAGGCAAAATCATCGGCATTCTCTATGCAGGTGTCCTGGAAAGTGATAACGAGCAGATGCAGAATATGATTGCCAATACCAAAATTGGCGAATCAGGTTATCCGTTTGTGATGAATCGCGCGGGCGTTATTCTCAATCACCCCAAAGAATCGCTTATCGGCAAAGATGTTGTCAAAGACCTGAAGCTCGACCTTTTCAAAGAAGTGATCGAACAATGCACCGACAAAGAAGTACGGTTCCTGGACTATACATTTGAAGATCGCAAAAAGTTTGTCGCATACAAGTATGTCCCCCATTGGGATTGGATCATCTGTGGCAGTGGCTACTACTCCGACCTGACGGAAAAAGCCGCCAGTACGGCCAAAAACTTTGCGGAAATGGAGTTTGTCTCCCTGGCTCATGTCTCAACCATCAAGAGCGACAAGGGTGACATCATTGGCTACTCTCAAGTTCGTTTCGTGAACAATGACGGCAAGGAATTGATCAAAATCGTCAACGGCGAAAAGTCCGATACGTTTGTTGATCATACCAATGATGAATGGTTTAAAATCACCAGCAAACTTCCCAAAGAAAGCTACTACATCTCCGATCTGCATATTGCAACCAATACAGATAACCCGGAAGTACGCATCTCCATTCCTATCTATGATCAGAACAACACCTTCGAAGGTGTGCTGGCTTTGAACATGAACTGGCAGATGACTGTCGAAACGCTGGGCAAACGTGTCTATGGCAAGACCGGCTACGCTTTTATTCTCAATGAGAAAGGCGTCATGGTCACCCATCCCAAGTATTCACTGAAGGACAACAACTCACTGGCTGATGTGAACAACGGTGCTGAAATTGTCAAGATTTTCGACGATAAAATTTCCAAGGATCAAACCGGTGTTGCTGAATACACATTCGAAGGCGTGCAAAAACTCATGGCCTTTCGTCCGAGCAAGATTGGTGATCACACCTTCTACTTCATCGCCAGTATCCCGCGTGAAGAACTGTATGGCGCCATTGATGAAATGGAAGCATCAACCCACAGTACGATCAAAAACACCGTCTTGCATCTACTGATCGTCTCACTGGTCATGCTCGGTGTTGCTTCACTGGTCAACATTATCGTCAGCCGCGGTATCACGCGTGGCATTATCAACATGGTTGATCGTCTTAAGGACATTGCCCAGGGTGAAGGTGATCTGACGCGTCGCGTTGATGAGAGCTCCAGAGATGAACTGGGCGAGATGGGTAAATGGTTCAATACCTTCATGGACAAGATTCACGATGTCATCAGTGAAGTGGTCAAAAACACCATGCAGGTGGCATCTGCTGCCAACGAAATCGCTGCCTCCAGTGATGAAATGTCCTCAAGCATGAGTACGCAGACAGATCAGACCTTGCAGGTGGCCTCGGCTGTTGAAGAAATGAGTTCTACGGTTGCTGAAGTTGCCAACAAGAGTGCCGATGCCTCCAAGACTGCTCAGGACGCCGGGACACAGGCTCGCGAAGGCGGCCAGGTGGTACAGGATATGATCCAGGAGATGCGTAACATCTCAGAAGTGGTCAACCGCACCGCCCTGTCGATCAACGGTCTGGGTGCTCGCGGTGAAGAGATTGGTCAGATCATTGGCGTGATTAACGACATTGCTGACCAGACGAATCTTCTTGCACTCAACGCTGCCATTGAAGCGGCTCGTGCCGGCGAACATGGCCGTGGCTTTGCCGTTGTGGCCGATGAAGTCCGTAAACTGGCTGAACGCACCGTTCAGGCAACCGAAGAGGTCGCCAAGTCCATCACGGCAATTCAGACCGAAACCAGCCAGGCAGTCGAACAGATGTCCGAAGGCACAGGCCGTGTCAATGAAGGCGTGACCTATGCTGAAAAGGCAGGTAATGCCCTGGAAGCCATTGTCAATGGATCAAAGCAGGTCTCGAATATGATTCAGTCGATTGCTGCAGCCAGCGACGAACAGGCGACTGCAACCCACCAGATCAGCCGCAGCCTGGACACCATCAACAGTGTCACCCGTCACTCATCAGAAGGTGCCCAGCAGGCAGCCTGTGCAGCAACGCAACTCAGCGAGAAGTCCGAGCAGCTGCGGGCACTGGTCAGCCAGTTCAAACTCCGTGAACAAGGCACCGCCAGCTGATCCATTAAAACCATCACAAAACCAATACAGCGAGTCAGAAATGGCTCGCTGTATTTTTGTTTCATTCATACCCGGCAGATTCGACCTTCAGCCTCATCTGGGGCTTGTGTTGATGCGGTAACACATCGCCCATGATCTATGGCAAGCCCAGAACTACCCGCCCCCCAGATCACCCTTGATCCCAAAACGATCTCAGCTATGCGCATAAAAAAAAGCGAACGTCTGAGTGAGACGTTCGCTTGGCGTAGATCGTACTTCTTGATCGTAACTCTGGACAGTTGTCCAAAGTGAGTAGATTAGTTGTTGGTCGATGCAGGCTTGACGTGAACCTTGCGACCCTGGAATTCGATCTGACCATCGGTCAGTGCGAAGAGGGTGTAGTCCTTGCCCAGGCCGACGTTGAAGCCAGGCTTGAACTTGGTGCCGCATTGACGGACGATGATGTTACCGGCTTTGGCTTCCTGCCCGCCGTAAAGCTTGATACCACGGAACTGCGGGTTTGAATCGCGGCCGTTCTTGGTTGAACCTTGTCCCTTTTTATGTGCCATGACGGTCTTC
>JBICHS010000557.1:0-2503 GCA_043101135.1 Phycisphaeraceae bacterium JB051 | reverse complement strand
AAACTCGAACTGAAATTCGGGAAGATGATCAAGCCGATCACCAGCTACGATAAGACATCATTCAACGTCGTCCCCGGTGATCCGGCAGCGATAGCTTTACCCACCGAAGAGTCCGACAAGGCTTCTCAGGTTGAAGATGGCAAAGGTGATTTTGCCTTCACCATGGGGCCGGGCAACAGCCACAAGGGCGGGCGTCTGGAATTTGGTGATCAGCTCAAACTCGAAGATGGTCAGGAAGCCGTCTTCCACGTCAAGCGTCTTGAGATGGATAACGGTGGGGGATGGGTCGCATTCTTCTTCACCCTCAAGGGCGAGCGGGGCTCATTGAACATCACACCCCGAACCCCGGAGCAGACGTATGTCTCATCGTCACTGCCCAAGTTCAAGGTTGAGCGTGGCAACTTCTCCGTGGCGTATCCCGCGGTGTACCGCATTCGCAAGACGGGAGAAACGATTGAGTTTGTTTACAACAACGATGTGTTCTTCACAGCCGACGCTCAGAAGGCTGAAGGTCTTGATGAGATCCAGATTTTCCTGGGCTCACAGAAGCCCGCTGCCAAGGCCTTGATGGAAATCTCTGCCATCGAGTTACGCAGCGTCAAGTAAAAAACTGTCACGGGGGTGACTTTATTCAGGCTGCACTCGGACCCCGGGTGCAGCTTTTTTATTTCCCATGTGTAGGTGGCAGAGCAGGGGGGAAAGGCGATTTGAAATTCGGTTTGAACGCGTATTCAAAAAACGCTTAATCTCGTGTGATTTTGTCGGTTATTAAAGCGTCGTTCAGGCAATGATCAGAATGGTGCAGTCTCAAATACTGAGATGACAGCACGTTCCGAAAAGCAGATAAAATGGTCGGATTATGTCAATTGTTGATGAATTTTTATCTGAAACTTTACAAAAGAGGATATCTCTGAATAGAATGAGGCGTCTGTGGATTGTATGAATACACACATGCAACCCAGCAACCTCCCTGTCACGGGCAAACCGGATTCGTGGCAAGTGGCTAGAGAGAGAACCGGTAACCATTACAAAGGATTGTAAACCATGATTCCATTTGGGATCGTGGCGGGGGCTTTAGTACTGTGGATCCGAAACGCATATTTGAACTCAAACACGAGGGCCAAACGGTCCATTGCCAGTTCCTCATCGAGCACCTGGTGGCTCGGTACGATCTGGACACGTTGTTTAATTATCTTAACCAACTCGTTCAGGAGCAGGATGGTGTCCAGCTGGTCCTGGATTTTGCACATGTGAGTAATATCTCATCGGTGTTTATCGGTGAGCTCATGGCTTTGGCCAGTCGTGTGAACTCGGCTAAGGGCAAGCTGGAGTTGGTGAATGTCAACGATCAGGTCTATGAGATTCTGGTTCTGACGTACATTGATAAACACATTCCCATCAAGCGCAGCGAAAATCGGCATCAGAATCCGGTGAGTAAGCTTGCTGCCAAACGCGCTAAAGCCAATACGCAGGGCAATGTTCTCAAGAAGATCAAATCGCTGGCACTCAAACCCTTTGGGTCGTAAGCCACAGTTTTGATCTCACTCGCAACAACAGTTTATTCCTCTACAATGCTCCAATGAGTTTAGGGATCACATTTCTTGGAACCGGCACCAGTAGCGGCGTGCCGATGATTGGATGTCGCTGTGAGGTTTGCACCAGTGATGACCCACGCGATAACCGTTCACGTCCCAGTGTTTTGATTCACGTGGATGATCCGAGCTCGCCTGATGGGCAGCGTCGCTGGATTATCGACACCGGGCCGGACCTACGGACACAAATCATTCGCGCGGACATCCATCGCATTGATGGCGTGCTCTATACGCATGAACACGCGGACCACGTCTTCGGGCTCGATGACCTGCGACGGTTTAACGCGGTGATGGATCAGGCGATTGAAATCCATGCAGAGCCGGCAACCATGGCAGTCATCCAGAACACCTTCCAATACATTTTCCAAAAGCACAACAATCCCAACCAGACCTTCGTGGCAGACCTCATCCCGTGGACCCTCGAAGCCTACAAACCCATCGAGCTTCATGGCGTGACGTTTACACCACTGCGATTGATGCACGGGCGTCATCCGATTCTGGGCTTCCGTGTGGACTACACCACGCCTGACGGCCATGCTCAGAAGCTTGCATATTGCACGGATGTCTCGACCATCCCACCTGAGACCTACCCATACCTGCAGGATCTGGACCTTCTGGTTTTGGATGGCTTGCGCTTCCGGCATCACCCCACGCACATGACCGTCGATCAGGCTTTGGAACAGTTTGATCGCATCGGTCCCAGGCAGGGTTATCTGACGCATATGGCGCATGAAATCAAACACAGCGTCGTTGATGAGCAATTACCTGACGGCGTACACTTGGCGTATGATCAACTAACGGTATACTGCGAGCAGGGGGAATAGAGACGTAAGCAGCCAATTGCCATCGTCCGTCACTCCCGCGCAGGCGGGAGTCCAGTGGAACTTGCAAGCGTCAACAGAATGCCACTG
>JBICHS010000556.1:0-7740 GCA_043101135.1 Phycisphaeraceae bacterium JB051 | reverse complement strand
ATCACTCCGATCCGTACTGATGCGTGTACACAGAATTCTCAAAACAAGCGGCCGGCCGTGACCTACTGGTTGGACTGAACTGCGTGAGCTTTGTTTCTTTCTTGTCTAGCTCAGAGACAGTGTCAGAGACCAGTTTGTTTTTTCGAATCCTGAGAACTCTCGTTCCGCTACTGTTTTTCGGGAAGTCACAGGCAAAACAACCAGCGTCTGTTACGAAAGTTTCTTATCGGACTACGGCTGGTCCACATTCATTTTCATCACACCCTCACCAACGCAAAAAACCCTTAAAAACAAGGCTTTTTTAACATCCACCGAAGTTGACGCGCAACTGAACACATTAAAGGACATCATGTCTTAAAACATCTTCATTGGTCTGATAATTACAAAACCGGACAGCGCGCATAAAAAAACACGGCAGCCGCTTGGACTGCCGTGTTGAAAAATGTCGAATTGTCGCAGGTAACTTTTCGGTTTTAGCCGAGCAGACCCAGGACCGATTGCGGGCGAGCGTTGGACATGGCCACCACATTCGTTGCCGCGGAGACCAGAATCTGGCTGCGGGTCAGTGATGCGGTTTCTTCGGCGAAGTCGGTATCGCGGATGGCGGATTCGGCTGCCGAGGTGTTTTCGTAGGCAATGTTCAACGAGTTGATGGTCGAACCAATCACGTTGGACTGGACAGAACCGAGACGACCACGCATCTTGGAGACCTGGTCGATGGCATTGTCAACGATCTTCTGAGCATCGTCGAGGTTATCGCCAAGCAGCGAGTTGGTGCCACCGGAGGCCAGTGAGTCCAGATAACCATCGGTTGAATTACCAATGTTACGCGAAGCCATGTTCTGCATACCGATGCGGATCTGGTTACCGACATTGACATCCGGGCCGATGTTGAAGGTCGCCCCACCGCCGGAGATGGTCAGTGCGTTGACGGCACCGGTTGCGGTTGCCTGTGCGGTGGTCAGGGTCATTTCCATGTCCAGACCTTCGCTGCTGACGGTCAGTTCCTTACCGTTACCACGTGCGGTGATACCGTTGACGGAAGCAGTGACATCCTGACCTTCGTCGCGGATAGCCGAGTTGACAGCGGTGAATGCCGTGCCACTGGTGGTGTCAGCTTCGTTTTCGTTGATGGTCGAGAGGGTGTAAACACCGCCTGCCTGACCAGCAGCATTGCTGACATTAAAGGACACGAAGTCATCCGAACCATAACCGGTGCTCTTGATGACGACGCCGGTGCCTGAGGTGGCAGCGGAAACGCCGGTGACATCCTTGAACTGGTTGATGGCGGTGACCATCTGGGCCTGCGTGGTACCCGAGGCGAAGCTGAATTCGCGAGTACCTTCACTCCCAGCGATTTCAACCGTGAAGCTGTCGGTGGCATTGGTCAGGTCAAGCTGACCGCCGGTGGACAGGAACAAACCACCATGCTGAGCCGAAGCGGTGACGACGGCCTGAACGGCGACGCTACCATTGGCTTCGAACTTGGCTGCGTTGACCTGATAGTCACTGACGGAAACGCCTGAGACCTGGAAATCCTGGCTGCCGTTAAGCAGTTTGGTGTCACCGAAGCTGGTGGTCGAGGAAATACGGTCGATGGTCTGAAGAATCTGGTCAACCTGGAATTGGTTGGCTTCTTTTTCTTCCGTGGACAAGCCGGTGTCGTTGGCGGTTTCACTGACCAGACCCTGCAATTCAGTAAGCAGGCTCTGCATTTCATTAAGACCACCTTCAGCGACGTTGATGACCTGGTCGGCACGCTCTGCGTTACCGATGGCTGCGCTGATTTTTTCCTTTTCACTGCGAAGTGATTCACTGGCGATCAGACCTGCGGGGCCATCGGCACCACGATTGATCTTCAAACCAGTGCTCAAGCGTTCGAGTGAGGTGCTCAAGCTTTTGTTGTTGTTGGTCAGAATACGCTGACCGATGAGTGAACTGACGTTGGTGTTGATTGTAGTCATTTGAGTTTTCTCCCAGGGCTGGTGGCGATGGCAACCATGACACGATGAACCTTTCGAGTTACTTAAGTGAGTCCAGTGTTGCCTTTTCTTCGAGTCTTGATCGCCAGGAGCCTCCTGTTGGTAAAGACGACCCTGTCTAAGTTTCATCCAACAACGCCCGGGGCCTCCGCCCGTAACGCCTGAGTCAGAAGCCCGCAGGGTACTCAGCGCTTCTGACTGTCACATGTTGTTGTGCGGTTGCAAGCCGCTGGTTTAAACCGTTTGACCACTCGGAAACATCCAGCTCCGATGTGGCTGGGAATGAAAATCGACGATTTGAATGAAGCAAATCAGGAAGCATGAGAGAAACATTGCCAAATATCACTTAGGCGCATGTCATGTTCATCACAGTCGAAAAACCCGCGAAATAACGCACAAAACGCACAAACTCACACATCACACCCAGAACAGAAAATACGCACAATCGTCACAATCGCGCACGGCGTTACAACATGAAACAAGATGCCGACCACAAGGCCGACATCTTTTGAATTTGTCCAGTTTTCAATACGAATTTGTCCTGTCATGCACATCAAAGCCCAGAAACTCGGCTGCTGAAATTGAACACCAAACCTGTATCCCCCTATACTCATAGCCCCCAGTTCCATTGTGGACTCGCGGCCTAAGCCCGCACCAACCTCGCACACTTGATCGAAAGAGCTATGAAATGCTGACCCGACGCCCACTGCATACTTTGATTCTGCTTCTGATGTTCCTTACCTGCATGTCCGTCCCGACGCAGGCAGCCCAGATGCTTTGGGTATCGCCTGAAAATCCGAAGCTCCAGTATGTCGGGCGCTTTTCCAGCGATTACACATCCTCATGGACCGGCAGCACCGTGCGTTGTCGCTTCGTAGGCACGTCCATTGCTGCCAAGCTCATCACACAGAGCAAGAAGATTTCGTATCAGGTCATCGTCGATGGCAAGCCGACGAAAATGATCATGGTGACCCCGCAAGCCGACACGTACATACTTGCTGAGAATCTGCCTGCTGGTGAACACACCGTTGAATTGTTCCGTCGCTGTGAAGCGTATTTTGGTGCGGCTCGTTTGGGTGGCTTTGAACTCAGTGAAGGTGCCAAGCTTCTGACGGTGCCTGTTGCCAAGCGAAAAGTCATGGTCATCGGTGACTCGATCACCTGTGCCTATGGCAGTGAAGAACCCAATCGCAGCAAAGGCAACACCGCGGAAAACGAAAACGGCTACATGTCCTACGCTGCCATCACCGCACGCAATCTTGACGCGGACATCATGATGGTCTGCTGGTCATGTCGTGGGATGTACCGCAACCGCAATCTTGAACACAAGCCCGGACAGGAAACCATGCCGGTGCTGTTTGATCGCATCATCCCACAGGACAAAAATTCCAAGTGGGATATCAACAGCTACAAACCGCAAGTGGTCATCATCAACCTGGGCACCAATGACCTGTATCGTGGCAAGGAGCAAAAGCCGGCATTGACCCAGGAAAACTATCTCGGTGCGTATCGACAGATCGTTGCCAAACTCAAAGCCAACTACCCGGGCGTCCAAATCTTTGCCTGTATCGGCCCCATGGCACACAAGCCCGTCAGCGATTGGTTAACCGAATATCAAAGCGAAGATGAAGCTATTCATACAGTCATTTTCCCCGGCTATAACGGTGTGAACGAAGACATCGGCGGACACTGGCATCCTGCAAACAGCAAGATGATCAAGATGGCTGATCAACTCACAGGTGATATCAAGACGGTGTTGAAGTGGTAAATATGTAAGTCAGTAAACTGCGTTGCAGTTTCAGCGACACGCAGTGTTGCAGCTATTAATGAGATCGCACAAAGATCAACATAAACAAAAAAACACCGCGTCGATTGATGCGGTGTTTTTTATTTTGTCGTGTTGATCGCTACAGACTACTCGTCGGACTGTTCGCGTTTTTCGATGTCCTGGATGTAGGCCATGGTGCGGTCGAGTTCACGTTTGAGGTGACGGACACGCAGCAGGGATTTAACGCGGGTGAGCAGTTCGAGTTTGTTGACGGGCTTGGTGACAAAATCATCGGTGCCGGACTCGACGCCGCGTTCGATGTCGCCCAATTCGTTGAGTGCGGTGACCATCATGATCGGAATCGCACGGGTGTTAGGATCTTCCTTGGGTTTGGAGCAGACTTCAAAGCCACTCATACGCGGCATCATCACGTCCAGCAGAATCAGGTCGGGCATCGGCTGATCGGCATCTTCGATCCATTGCATGGCTTCCAAACCATCGTAAGCCACAAAGGTCTTGCAACCGAGCTCTTCGAGATAGGCCTGCATCAGTTCCACATTCTGAGCGTTGTCATCGACAATGAGAATGGTGGATGCCGAAAGGTCCATCTGATCCGAAGCGTTTTCCTGGGCGGGTGTTTGTGATGTTGTATTCATATCTAGTTGATCCTCACAGATCGCATCGAGTTGTTCCCGTAACGCGATCAAGTCTGCATCATGCGTCTCCGTCAGGCGGTGTCGCAGTGATGCAAGGTCTTGGGGGGTGTCTACATCGTACCAATGTGCCCCACTGGCCAGATCGATCCCGGCGTCACGTGCTGCCTGAATCGTCTGATGGTACACGTTTGCGCTGCCCCAGTCGATCCCCATTAGCAATTGTGGGAAGAATTGGCTGGCGGCCAGCGTCCAATAACCACCATCGGCAACGGGCCCAACCACGGCGTCGGCGCGGGTGAGAATCTGGATCATATTTTCCAGATCCACACGCGGGACATCAGGACTATCCACGCCAAAGAACATCACCGGCCCTTTGCCGATGCGTCCCCAGACATTTTCCAGACGCTGCCCAAGGTCACCTTCGCCCTGATCAAGCAATTCCCAGGGCTCATGGGGTAACTCATTTGGCCAGGCCGCGGTACCGCCATCGACAGCGAGCCCGAAACGGACGGGATAATCCTGAATTTGGCTGAAAATTTTGACTAACCGGGTCATGACACAGGACATGAGGGCTTGATGGATATCAGCCGCCTGCTGATCGGATAAATCCCCGATCAGGCGCGTCTTGACCTTGCCGGCTATGGGAGGCCGGGTCATGACAATAATCCATAAAATCTTTTTTTCAACCATCTTAGCGTCCAAATTGCCCGTTGGCCGACTGGTCAATGACCGTACTGTCAAAACGCCTATCGACCAAATACCGCCAAGTTCTGCATGATTGGTGGGTGGCTTTGAGAATCGAGATCAATCGTTATAGGCCTTAAACTCACGCCCAAGCAGTTCATAAAGCCCTACGTCGCCACTTGTCAGATCAAAATCCGAGCTTACAATGGTTCTCTACATTTTTCAGGCATCAGCGTGCTTTTGAGCCACTGTGTATGCAACCTGGGATAATTGATACGCGTAAATAGAACCAGAGTAGCAGATCCGATGATCTATTCGCTACATGGTCTTGGATACTAGGGACTGATTGACACGATGACACAGAACCTCACCCCCGCCCTGCCATGGCAAAATCGCTGGACCACGCCGACGCTCGAAAGCCTGCTTTCGCCGCTCAACCCTCAGCACAGTGCGGTCTTCACGGATTTGATGAAGGATCTGGAACAATACGAAGACGTCACCTACGAATTCCACTGGTACGGCCCGAGCTGGAACTGGACGCTTGAGTACTACTTCATCAATCCCAAGGCCAAGGACAAAAAAGGTTCGACGCTTTGCTATCTGGTCCCCAATGTCAACGGCCCGGTGGTCTGCGTGACTTTGGATGACGATCAGATGGAAGCCATGCCGATGCGTCGGCTCAATCGCATGATCCGCGAAGCACTCAAGAGTGCCAAGTCGGCGGTGCAATTGCACTGGTGCACCTGGACCCCCACCACCAATGCCGAAATCGGCCACCTGTCGGACCTGATCAAACGCAAGCATAAACTGGTCAACGGCGAGAAATAAGCTGAGCCTCGCTGCCAATCAGCCTGCAGATAAACAATCCAACAATAAAAATCCCGTCACCTGTGACGAGGTTGTTCATATGAATCTGCACACCTGTCTCAAAGGACAGTGGATCGTGTGACGCGTCGTGTAATTGGATCTATTGGACGATCATTGGCGCAGAATTATCGGCGGTTCCGCAAATTTTGCGCGTTGTGCGTCAAAATTGCACACCACAAACCGAATTATCCGATGATTTCTTTGCAAGCCGTGTTACACTGGCCGGCAAGCTTGTTATTGGACGCCTGATGACCGCCTAGAAGTCCACCTTCTTACGCAGGTTCCAAACGTAATTACCACCGCAGACGCCAAGATCAGTAGGGAGCTGAACGTGGAGTCATCATCAAGGAAGTTAACCCGACGCCAGATGTTGCTGGCATCACTGGGGGCGTTGGCTGCAGGATGCAGCGACACCCCGCTTATCGTCCAACAGCGCCCGCGCCCCAATTGGCCGACACAGATGCCCCAGCCGCGTCATGACTACACCACCAGCTATCAGTCTTACAAGCCCCTGCCTCAGCCGGCACAACCTGCAACGCCGACCTACCAACCGCCGTCGCAGCCTGCGCCAACCTATACCGCTCCCAAGCCCTCAAGTAGTTACGCTTCAAGCTACAACTCCCCCAACATCATCTCCCGTTCTTCCTGGGCCAAGATGTCGACCAACACCAGTCGCGTCAACGCCATGAACGGCATTAATCGCATCACCATGCACCATGAAGGCTGGCATTCGGTCAACTTCACCGACATGAACACCACCATGCAACGCCTGCAACACATCCAACGCTTCCACATGAAAGAACGCGGCTGGGGCGATGTTGGCTATCACTACATCATTGACCGTGCAGGTCGCGTCTGGGAAGCCCGCCCCCTCAAGTATCAAGGTGCTCACGTCGCGGATCAAAACGAACACAACGTTGGCATCATGCTCCTTGGGAACTTTGAAAAGCAGGCTCCCTCCAACATCCAGCTCGCATCCGCCCAATCCATGGTCGGTTCGATCATGAGCCAATACCGCGTGCCTGTGCATCGCGTCTACACCCACCAGGAACTCAAGCCCACCCAATGCCCCGGCCGGTACTTGCAACCCAGACTCGTTGCCATGCGACAGTCGGGTTATCTGGGGTAAACACGTACACCCCACCACCTATCAGTCCCATAAAAACAGCCAATTCATGCATTTGCACGAGTTGTCGATTCATCCCCTGTTAGTCGTCAAGAGATTTTTAAAAAGACCTGCCCAGCAACTTGCCACGCCTAAAAATATCTGTATACTGTTCCGTCTAACAAGTCCTGACCAGATCTGACTGTGTCAAAGCAGTTGGTGAAACAAAACTTGAAGTTGGTCCCTTCGTCTAGCCTGGTCCAGGACGCCAGGTTTTCATCCTGGAAACACGGGTTCAAATCCCGTAGGGATCACTTTCCTTAAACCGCTTTGGCAACTCGTCAAAGCGGTTTTTTTATTGCTTTTTAAGGGGTTTTCAGATTCAGAGATGGCCCAACAAAGCTACTGAGCGAAACATCATCCTGCCAAGACAAGCCCGCGCCTAGTAGCTGTGTTTACCAACTTACGCAAACGGCCTATAGCATTCTTTCCAGGCCTAGCATCTCCCGCTTCCCATTTCTTGATACTGATCAGACTGTAATCCAACTTTTGGGCTAATTCTGCTTGAGTCAGTTTCATGGCTTCACGGACGGTCTTGATATATGCCGGGGATGGTGTATCCGGGGTTTCGATAGCAACTGCACGGATATGATCTAAAAAGCGTGTGCCTTCGGGAGT
>JBICHS010000555.1:0-7687 GCA_043101135.1 Phycisphaeraceae bacterium JB051 | reverse complement strand
TTAGCCACAGATGAACACAGATAAACACAGATGTCCCAAGTCGGGGCGGCTGTGTTTTTTTATGGGTGGCTGGGTGTTGGACGTTTTTTTTTAAGTCAATTTTTACCACAGAGACGCAGAGGACTCAGAGTTAAGAGAGATTGTTTTGTATGAAAACAACCCTGATTAGAGCAGTTCAAATAATTAATCTCCATGCAGTCTCTGATTTCGTCATTCCCGCGAAGGCGGGAATCCAGTGGCATTCTGTAGACGCTTGCAGATTTCACTGGACTCCCGCCTGCGCGGGAGTAACGGAAAGTGGAGATTAATGATTTGAACTGCTCTAAATTGACGGATATCTTTGGATCGTGATGCAATGGTTCATTGCCTTGATCTGTGTGCATCTGTGTTTATCTGTGGTTTATTGTATTTAAACCAGAGACTTTTTTACGGCGGATCATACCCGCTGCCGCCAAAGGGATGACAACGGCAGATGCGTTTAATGCCTTTGTAGAAGCCTTTCCATGGCCCATATTTCTGCACCGCGTCGAGCATGTATTGGCTGCAGGTGGGTTGGAAGCGACAGTGGCCACCCATGAAGTGCCCGAGGGTCGCACGGTAGAACGCGACAGTGAGATTAATCAACCAAACGGCGATGGCATTGATGATCCGCATGCGTGCATCATACCGAAAATAGTTCGACGCTCAGAACGTCACGGCGTTGCCCTGGCTGTCACGTGCGGTGGTGATGTGCGTTTCGATGTTTTCTGACAAAGCTTCACCTGATCGTGATCCGGCGTGACCGTCGAAGAACATGACGTTTGCAGCATTGTTATGCAGGAAGTGGACCTGCCCGCTGTTGTCTACGCCACTGCCTTCAAGCCGGAAGTTCACAGCGGGTTTGGCCCAGTAAAACATGGAGGAAGAGACACGTGCGGTGAAGCTGTCTGCAAAGCAGATCGTACGCGAAGGACTGGTGATTTCGTTGAGTTGATGCCAATAGAGTTTGTAGCTCGAACCATCGATGGTGGTGGCCATTTCTTTCTGGAAGCTCCAGCCACGGGTTTTCATCTCCGTCCCACCGGGCATGTAAATCGCGTAACCAAACCATGTGTTCAGCGAATTGGGATCCGTATTCTGGGCGATGGATGCGCTGAACTCATTCTGCGGGCAAAGTGTGATATCACGTGTCAGATAACGGGGGGTTAATGACGCGCCATCACCGGCTTTCTGATAAGCCAACGGGTAGACCCAATATTTCACATTCCCGCCGTAGCTACGCTTGATGTACAGCGCGTCGTTGTAGTCAAAGCCATACGTGTTGGCAGCGATAATGCACTGACGTTGATTGCTCAGGCACATGCTCGTGCGTGCTGCATCACGCGCTTTTTTCAGGGCGGGTAAAAGGATGGCCATCAGGATACTGACGATGGAAATCACAACCAATAGTTCAATGAGCGTAAATGCCTTGTTCTGTTGCTCGTCGCGTGTGAATCGTGATGGGCTGTCCATGGTGTGTACCTATCGGTTGTGATCCGTTCATTGGGTTTGAATCAGATCAATGACACTTTCACGCACGATCAGAGAAGGTGTTGAAAGAAGGGTGCGTGGTTTGGAAGAATCGAATTCAAGCACTTGATCAAATGCCATCCGCATCTCTTCCTGCGGGTTGGGATCGACGGTGGTGGTCGGTGGGGCGAAGTAGGCTTCATCACCATTGCCTCTGCCGATGGAGACAAAACTCATTGCCTGGGGCAGGGTCACATCCAGGGCATGGGCAGCGCGGATCGCGCCTTGAATCCCGCGCATGGATTCATAAATCCCGCCGGTGTATTGGCCTTGTTTGAGGATGGTCATCGTCATCTGGTGCGCACTTTCACGGCTGTCTTCCCAGGGTTTGATGGAACCACCGAGAATGCGCAGCTTTGCGTCATGATTGGTCACTGCCTGCTTGATGCCCGTGAGCATGATCCGCCGCGAATAGGTGTTGGGCTCATGTCGGAAGTAAGCGATTTGCTGATGACCTGCGTTGATCAGTTGCTCAGCGAGCATGTAACCCGCTTGCTGCCAATCGAGGGTGATGCTTGTTAAATGCTCGGTTAGCTCAACATCGGGCGTCGGTTCCAGAAGCACCACGGGGATGTTCATTTTGTCCAGGGACTTGATCAGGGCTTTGGAGATCAGGCCCGGGACAGGAATGATGAAAACGCCACAGACATCATCGCGCTGGGCGACCATTTGGCAGAGCGTCGAATAATCCGTGTCAGGATTGAGCTTGAATTCAAGCATTGCCATGCCACGTTTGACAGCCTGTTCTTCAGCAAAGTGCAATCGGGACCATGTCGCATACGAGAAGAAGTTGGGGTACGCAAAGACGATGGTCGAAGGCTTGGAGATCATGCCGGTCTGCATGTCCGTGCTGACGGTGCGTTCACGTGACGCCAGGTAAGCACCTTTGCGAGGGATGCGTTTGATGTAGCCTTCGATTTCCAGTTGATTGAGCACGCCGTTCATGGTGAGATAGGCCACGCCGAATTCTGCTGCCAGATCGCGCACCGAAGGTAACTTGGTGTCCAGCTCATAGTCAGCAAACTGCTCGATGAGTCGGGCCTTGATGGATTGGCAGAGTTTGTCGGAAGATTCGGACATGCGTGTTCTCGTTTTCTGATATATATCAGTTTAGATTGGAAGTGTCAGCAGTCAAGTTTGCTGGGGAATATTTTTTACGCCTGATATGGCAAGTGTAGCAAGATGCAAGTTTTGAGCTTTTCAGATTGTACTCAGGCGTTTGTGTTACTTGTCTCAACGCCGTGTTCCTCCCGGGTCACGGGACTCACGTTCGATTGTTTTTTTGTGTGCTGTCACAATGTATTTACGACATCGTCACTCCCGCGCAGGCGGGAGTCCAGTGGAACTTGCAAGTGCGTACAGAATGCCACTGGATTCCCGACTTCCGGGGGCGCGGGAATGACGGATAAAAGTAATCACGAAAAAATGGCATCTCAAAATAAGCACTTGCAGAGAAAATCAAAAGCCTCTGGAGCCGTAGGATTCCTGCGGGTGCCTTGGTGGTCTGAGAACGCGCGAAGAAAAACCGCAGTGCCTTGCAACACTGCGGTCTTCGTTGAAACTCATTTTTTCTATTCGTTGCTAAGTGATCATCAATGGAAGATCAAAATCAACAGCTGCCCAAGCAGCACACGCATGACCATCGTTAACGGGTAGACCGTTGCAAACGCGATGGCAGGGGCTTCGGAGCTTGTGAGTGTATGTGTGAAGGCCAGTGACGGGGAGGTCATCGAGCCACACAGCAAACCGGACACATGCAGGAAGTTGATCTTGAAGACCTTGATGGCAATGGCGCCGACAAGCAATAGCGGGACAAGTGTGACCACCGCACCGAGCCCTAACCAATACCAGCCGGTGGATTGGTTGAGTGCCTGGAAGAAGCCGTCGCCTGCCATGATGCCGACGCAGATGGTAAAGAGGGTGATGCCGAACTCACGAATGAGCTGCGATGAGTTGTGGGGCATATGCCAGATGATCGGGCCGATGTTACCCATGCGTGAAAGGATGATGGCAACGATCAGCGGGCCTGCTGCAACACCCAGTTTACACGGGCCAGGCAGTGCGCCGCCGAGCGTCGTGGACAAGCAACCGAGGGTCACGCCCAACGCCAGGCCGATGAAGATCGGGATCAACCGTGAGTAGTTCAAAGCCTTGAGTGAGTTGCCCAGAATCGTGCCTGCTTCGTCAATGCCTGAGGGTTCGCCAACGATGCGGACGCGGTCACCGAATTGCAGCTTCATGTGATCCGTCGCGGTGAATTCCAAGCCTGCACGCGCGATGCGGGTGACAGCGATGCCCAGTTGTTTGAGGCCTAATTCTTCGATGGTTTTGCCCAATGCGCCGTTATGCGTGACGATCAGGTGTGCGAGCTTGAGATTGGGCGAAGCTTGCCGGATATCGGTTTCACTTTCCACGCCGACCGCTAAACGGAACTGTTCGATTTGATCGGGATTACCCACAACCAGCAGGGTGTCACCGACGTAAACCGAGCTGTCAGGTTTGGCGATACTCACTACGCCGTCATGCATGATGCGCGAGATCACCATGCCCGGGTCCTTGGGTTTGAGCAGCGGCAGTTTGCGGAGCAGGACGCCGTTGAGGTTTTCGTTGTGCACTTCGATGTTGATCGTCACCAGTTCAGCAGCGTGTGCCTTTTCAGCTTTTTCAATCGCTTCGGTGGCAATTTGTGTATCCACGCGAAAGATCGCCTTGAGCATCACAATGGCAACGATCACACCCAGCAAACCAAACGGGTAAGCAATCGCAAAGGCGGGCATCGTCGGGTAAGCCAGCAACTGGCTTGCGATATCCGTTTCATGCACCGACTTGAGCGCTTCACCGGCTGAGCCCAAAGCCGGCGCGTTGGTGGTTGCACCGGCAAAGAGACCTGTCGCGGCATTGATGTCCACGACATTGGGGATGATGTAGGAGTAAGCCACGCAAATCGCAGCGCCGGTGAGGACAATCACCGCAGCCATGATGTTCAATGGCAAGCCATGCTTGCGAAGGTTGGCAACGAAACCCGGGCCGACCTGCACACCCACTGCATAGACGAAAAGGATGAGCCCAAAGTCACGGGCAAAGTGGAGCATGGAAGCGTCAAAGCTGTCCATCCCCAACCACTTGCCGATGATGATGCCGGTGAACATCGTCCCCGGTATCCCAAGCGAAAAGGCTTTGAGTTTGATGCTGCCCAGGGCCAAGCCGGTGACACCGACGACACTGATGGCCATCACCGTCAGCGCGACGGACCCCTGTGGGAACAGCGAAAAGACAGCGTTGAGGATCGATTCATTGGCGGAGGCGAGAAACATGGCGGGAGACTTTCTTTGGCAAAAAACAACCGTGCGAAAAAAAGACCAAGAGGGCATTTTAGAGTTGAGCCGTTTATTGTGCCAGTGTTTTTTTACTGTTACACACGCAATATCCTGCCTATTCCACATACTGGAACACACCTGCTTATATTCAGATTGTGCTTAACAGTTGCTAATAGATTGACTTGTAAAAGTCAGTGATATGTGGCAAGGAGGCTGTGAATTTTTTGACAGTGTCAAGCAGAGATGGACTGATGATTCACGTCATTTGTGTCAACGCTACCACGTTATCCGGACACTTGTTTGTGTAAACATCGTCATTGGGCAGCAGAGATCACCGCATCAAGCAACCCCGGGAAGGCTTGATCAATCTGCTCTCGGCAGAGGCTGTTGCGATGCGTCACGCCGTCGAGTCGCGTCTGCACCAAACCCGCTTCGCGAAGCACCTTGAAGTGATGCGACATGGTGGACTTGGGCCGCCCGCCATCGAGTGTCGCGCAGGTGCATTCACCTTCGGCATCCAGTCTGCAAACAATCTCCAAACGCACCGCATCGCTTAACGCCTGCAGGATGGCTTCGAGGCTCAAGGGGCCGGTGTGCGTGTCCAGATTGTTCGCGCAAGCTTCTTTGCCTTTGGCTGCGGTCTTGCTTTTCTTCTTGATGACGGATTTTTTCTTAGCCATGCCGTAACTCGGAATAAATGCTTGACGAAAATTATTAGTTCGAATAATATCGAATTAATGTTCGATGGTATTCGAACTATCATGATAACAACATCACAGGAGTTTTTAAATGCCTGGTCTCTTTGATCCCTACAAATTAAAAGATGTCTCGCTTCGCAATCGTATTGTTGTTTCGCCCATGTGTCAGTACATGGCAGAGGACGGCGTGGTCAACGATTGGCATCAGGTTCACTATTCCTCGCTGGCGCGTGGCGGCTCGGGTTTGGTCATCGTCGAAGCATCAGCAGTCGCTCCCGAAGGACGCATCAGTTGGGCGGACCTTGGGCTTTGGAACGATACGCAGGCTGCTGCGCTCAAAGAGATCGTCCGTGAGGTCAAGCAATATGGCGCGGTCCCCGGCATTCAGATTGGTCATGCCGGCCGCAAGGCTTCTGCCAATCGACCATGGGAGGGTGATGATCACATGTCTGCCGATGACCCGCGTGCCTGGCAGAACATTGCCCCCTCACCGATCGCCTTTGGTGCCAACCTCTCGCGCGTTCCACGTGAGATGACGGTGGAGGATATCGCCCGTGTTCAGGCTGATACGGTTCGCGCTGCAGAGCGTGCATTGGAAGCTGGTTTTGAATGGCTTCAGTTGCATTACGCTCACGGGTACCTGGCGCAAAACTTTTTCTCACCCATCTCCAATCACCGAACGGACAGCTACGGTGGCAATGCTGAAAATCGTGCTCGTTATCTGTTTGAGACATTCAAGGCAGTGCGCAAAGTTTGGCCCGACCACTTGCCGTTGACGGCACGTTTAGGTGTCATCGAGTTTGCAGGTAAGGAAGAAGATGAGCAGATGGTCGCTGAGGCCATTGATTTACTCAAACGTCTCAAAGATGAAGGCCTGGATTTTATCGATGTGTCCATGGGCTTTAACACGCCCGACGCCCAGATCCCGTGGGGCCCGAATTTCATGGCAGGCACCGCCCAGCTCATCCGCGAGCAAACCGGTCTGCCGAGCACCACCAGTTGGTATATCTCCCAACCTCAGGAAGCAGACAATCTCATCCGTCAGCAGAAGGTTGACCTGATCACACTCGGCCGCCCACTACTCTCCGATCCGCATTGGCCCTACCACGCAGCCAAGCAGCTCAATGTCGAAGACGCCGCATGGGCAACCCTGCCAGCGCCCTACGCACATTGGTTGGCAAGGTATCGGTGAGTTGGGTTGAGGCCACGTCATTGGTAAGATTTTGACATTATCATTTTCTGGGAGTCCGCTGGGTTCTTTAAGGATCCAGCGTGTTAAAGATGCAAAATCAACCAATGAATACGACCCCGCGTTCATCATGGAGTATGAAGTTAGTTATCTATTTCATGATTGCCGTTTGTGGATTTGTATTAGGTGGCTTCACGTTTTGGGCCTATGAATTTCTCACTTACGACGACCACATCAATGACCAGATTGCAGTCAGGTGGGGGGATGGGAAGTACGGCAAAGCCTTTTACGGCGCGGAAGTATATGTTCAGGAAAATGGGACAGGTAAACTTTGGGTCAAGGCACGCGTTAGTATTGGCCGCAGCAGTGGTCTGCTTCAATACATTCACAATTGTGGCCTCATTGGACTGGTAGACACATATGAAGAGGCAGTCGAAAAATACTCTGACATTGTTTGGAGTGACGAAGGTCTGACAATTGGTTCGGGTGAATCTGCTTATTTCCTGGCCAGAGCGGATTTGGAAAATCATCGTTGATTCAATAAACCCTTTACCAAGCCGGGACAAACACCTACCGATCTGCTAAAGTGTTCACCTGCTGATCCAAGCTGATCATCATAAGGCCCGATGGCGGAATTGGCAGACGCGACGGACTTAAAATCCGTTGGCCCTCATACGGTCGTGCGGGTTCGACCCCCGCTCGGGCCATCCTTAAATCAAACGCAGATGCGGCATTAAACCGTGTCTGCGTTTTTTTATTTACAGGTCACGAATCCGGGGCAATCCACCAGGCATGACCATGCAATGAGAATTTCCCAAGAGCCGCGGGGGGCGCGATGGGCGGGGGGGTTTAAGGGAGGCACAAACACCCCAAGCGGAGGGCCGGGGCCGAGAGGCCGGGGGGGGGCAGGTTTTGTATAGCGGGGGGGGTGGGGT
>JBICHS010000554.1:0-6241 GCA_043101135.1 Phycisphaeraceae bacterium JB051 | reverse complement strand
CTGGGCTATGCAGCGGACGTGCTGGATCACGAGCCGATCAAGGCCCCGCACATCTTCCAGGACATCGACAACATCATCATCACCCCCCACATCGGCAGCCGTACGTTTGAATCCGTCGAACGTCAGGCATTGATGTCAACTCAGAATCTGCTGAACGTTCTGGACGGCAAAGCACCGCTGGCTCAGGCAAACAAATTCTGATGACGTACTGGTGTGCCAGTCCATCAGATAATGTATCATGCTCTTGAGTTGAACGTCACGTTGTTGAGAGTGCAAATTATCTCATGGATTTATCTGACTCGCAGGTACTGCATCAGTCCAAACACATCACCGGGGATCGAGTCAAACACAAAGAGTATGTCTGGCTTGGGATCTTCGGATTCCTTCTGCTGATCCTTTCAGCAGGGATATGGCATCCCATGCCTGATACGACAGTGTATGTCAATCAGGCACGGAACTTTGCGACATGGGACGGGCTGGTTCACACGATGACCCATCGCCTGCAGGCGACCCCCGGTTATGCCCTGCTGATCACGCCGTTATTCCTGTTTGATGAACTGCCTTTGGCAGCGTTGACCTATTTTCAGGCCTTGATGCTCTGCGTGTACATGCTTGGCGTGTATGTCTGGGCGCGTCGCTTCACCCCCGAATCGGCGGTCTTGATCGCAGGCGCTGCGTCGCTGCATGTCTGTGTCTGGCAGTACGGGATGCTGGTGACGACGGAGGCGCCGTTCATGGCATCGATGATCTGGTCGGTGATACTCTTTCATCGCTGGGTCAATGAACCGGATCAATCAACGCGTTGGAAATACCTGCTGGGCGGCGCATTGCTGATGTGTTGCTGCACGCTGATTCGTTCGGCAGGGTTGATGATTGCCCTGGGTTTTGCCGGATACCTGATATGGGAAAACCGCAAAGCCGGGCGTGCGCTATTCAAAGATGCGTGGAGTTTACTGCTGTGGACGGGATTACCCTGCCTGGTGGTCGTGCTTTTTGTGTTACAGCAAACTCTGACCGGTCCAGATGGTCTGATCCATGGCACGTATCTGAGTGGTCTGACGCCATCTGAAGACCGCGATTTCCTGGCGTTTCTTGGGCAGGGATTGTACCTGCGTCTAACCGATATGGGCCGCTTGGCTATCCCGGGCATGTTCAAAGCATACTCCACACATGGCTCTTGGCTGCACATCACGATGCTGCTTTATATCCCCCTGTTCATCGGCCTGATGGCAGGCTGGTGGAAACTGCTGCGTCAACAGCGTGATGCGTTGCTGCTGGGATTCATCCCGTTTTTGATTCTGCATATTGCCTATGCACGCTTTGAAGATGGGGGTCGATTCCTGACGCCGATGTTGCCGGCGTTGATGCTGATGATCTGGCAGATGTTCAAACTCATCCGCCTGCCTCAGCACCAATGCATGCTGGTGTTGATGGTGCTGCATGCATCCGTTGCCATCGGTCTTGCGATTCGTGAGCACCCGCGTTTGGTGAAAGTCGATGAGCAGTGGGACAGCGCCCAGCAGTGTGCCGAGTTGATCATTCAGGACCCGGGCAAAGTTTACAGCATTCAAGAAGTCAACAGCTTTGAATTGCAGATCCGAATTTTCACGAATACAACCATCCGCCGCAAACAGAGCTACAAAGCGGTGGATGAGCACAAACCCAAGTGGATCCTGCGTCATCACAGCAAGCGTGATCTGCATGCCTATCAAAGCGTCTGGTCGGATCAGGAATTTCAACTGTTAAAGCGGATCACCCCAGAGCAAGCCAAGTCGCTGACGAGCAAGACGCCGAGCATGTGACCGCCACTTCTGTCAGATGATGCAAAAGCCATCAGGCCTCAGCGTTTTTCCATCAAGTGATACTGGTCAATGGTCTGAATCAGGTTGTAGCCTTCTGGTGGCTTCACGCCATCGAAGACGATGATGTGTTGAGGCAATCGATCCCCGCGATCATGCCACTCCCATATCGGGCGGTTGGATGACAGCGAGATCATGTTCACCCAATCCGAATCCACGCCGACGGTGTACCAGTGATTCTCCACATCAATCTCACGTGTGCGTTGGGCGATCTGCTGCATCAATGCCCAATCCTGATCACGTGCCAGCTCGTGTGGATACACCGTCACCACACGCCCCACCGTCACGATCAGGTGCATCACCAGTAACACCAGAAACACCGTCTTACGCCAGGATCGACCTTCAAGCACACGATGCAGACACAGCCACATCACTGGCAAAATCGGTAGCACGAACCGAGTCCCCCCTTGATACGGGATCGCCCACATCAACACCATGAACGGCAGCGGCATCCATGTATAAGCATCCAACTTGCCACGAGCCAACTTGATAAAGCCAATCAACAGCACCACTGACAACGCAGCATTAAGCACACTCAACGGGTGCAGCCACTGTCCTGTTTCAGGATACGTTCGGAACATGCCCGGGATCATCGCCCGCCCGATATTGGTCATCCGACGATGCGTGTTGTCCGCTGCAATGCTCAGAAGGTTATCCCCCTGCTTACCCATGTCGTTGGCCAGAAATTCCATGTAGGAACCGTGAACCGTCTTGTCTTGAACCACCGTGGTTCCCTGATACCACTGCCATCCTACGGCAGTGCTCCCGGCGACGGCATTGACCATCACGATCATCAGCAGGCCATGCAGCCAAATCTTGCGACGCTTGCCCTGCCACGCCAATAGCAGGACCGCGATCGCAAAGCCTGGCGCGATCATGGACGTGACATTGCGCGTCAGAACCATCCAGATCGACAGCGGGATACTGGCAACCTGCCACCCCCACGCCAAGCCGAATCGTTGCTCCTTGAGTAAATCAATGATGTGACGCAGGACCAATGCCATACAGATCAGCAAAAAGCAACACCATATTTCAGACAGAAATCGCAGATAGCAAATCCAGTAACAGACGTTGAACATGACCAGACCGGTCAGCAGAATCGAATCATCACGATTGATGTAACGCCTGAACCATCGATAACACCCCAGCATCGTTCCAACAGCCGCGAGCCATTGAAAAATAGACAACGCCAGAAACGGTCGATCCCCAAAGGCAAAAGCCGGAGCGTAGAAAATGGCCACGCCGATCTGATTGAAAATCTCCGGTTCTCCCAGTGATTCAAGCGTAAAATGATCCCAGATGGATTGCGCAACAGAAAGATAAACACGCGAGTCACCGCCGGACGCCCACCAGATGGGTTTAATGGCAAACGCCAGCAAAAACGCGAACACAATCAAGCGCAGTAAAACACCATTTCTGGTAAGATCAAGCTCGTCTTTCATGCACGGGACAACGTCGTCCACCACCACTTTACATTTGGAATTGCTTTGTTGATTGGCCCCGTCGTGTGTCATAGGAGCAGAGTATAACAATTTAAAGTGTTATTGCCCTTGACCTCAATCCTTTGCATTGATACAAAATGTGCTTATTCGTACCGAAACGAAAGCATTACAACAAACCATACACAACTGTTCGAATTGACCAGGAATCCAAACACATGGCAAAGAAAACCAAAGACAATCTCGCAGACGTCGGACTCATCGGCTTGGCCGTCATGGGACAGAACCTTGTCCTGAACATGGCAGACCACGGCTTTAAGGTCGCTGTCTACAACCGCACCACCGCCAAGACCGACGAGTTTCTCGCACAGGCTGAGCAACGCGAACCGGCGTTCCCCAACCTCGTGGGCACCAAAACCCTCAAGGAATTTGTCGCCTCCATCGCCAAGCCGCGCAAGATCATCATCCTCGTCAAAGCCGGTGCAGGCACCGATGCCGTCATCGACTCACTCGTCCCGCTCGTCGACAAGGGTGACATCATCATCGACGGTGGTAACGCCCTTTGGACCGACACCATCCGCCGCGAAAAAGACCTCACTGCCAAGGGCATCGAGTTCGTCGGCTCCGGCGTTTCCGGCGGTGAAACCGGTGCACGCTTTGGCCCCTCCCTGATGCCCGGTGGTTCCAAGACCGCCTGGAAATCACTGATGCCGATCTGGAAAGCCATCTCCGCCAAGGTCGATAAGAAGACCGGCGCAGAGCTGCGTGGTGCCGAACCCGGCAAGCCCATCAAGGGCGGCGATGCATGCACCGCCTACATCGGCCCCGATGGTGCAGGCCACTACGTGAAGATGGTCCACAACGGCATCGAATACATCGACATGCAGCTGATCTGTGAAGCCTATGCCATCATGAAAAACCTGCTTGGCATGAAGGCTGGCGAAATCGGCAAAGTGTTCGAAGAGTGGAACAAGGGTGAGCTCTCCAGCTATCTCATTGAAATCACCGCAGACATCCTACAGCAGAAAGACCCGCGCAACGGCCGCAAGTTCCTGGTCGACCAAATCCTCGACACCGCCGGCCAAAAAGGCACCGGCAAGTGGACCGCGGTCAGCTCACTGGACCTGGGCATCCCCGCCAACGCCATTGCCGAAGCCGTGTACGCACGTTGTCTTTCCGCTCTCAAGGAAGAACGCGTCGCAGCAAGCAAACTTCTCAAGGGCCCCAAAGCCAAGAAGTTCACCGGCGGCAAAGCCAAGACCATCGAAGCCATTCGTCAGGCTCTCTACTGCTCCAAAATCTGTGCCTACGCCCAGGGCTTCCAGCTGATGACCGAAGCACAGGTCGAATACAACTGGAAACTCAACTTCGGCCAGATCGCCAAGCTCTGGCGTGGTGGTTGTATCATCCGTGCCCGCTTCCTCCAGAAGATCACCGATGCCTACACAGCTGACAAGAAGCTTCAGAACCTGATGCTCGACCCCTACTTCAAAAAGGCCATCCACAAGGGCCAGGAAGAATGGCGTGACATCGTCAGCCTCTGTGCCAAGTTCGGCGTCAGCGCCCCGGCATTCGGTTCGGCACTCGCCTACTTCGACGGATACCGCAGTGCTGTCCTTCCCGCTAACCTGCTTCAAGGTCAGCGTGACTACTTCGGTGCTCACACCTACGAACGCACCGACGAAAAACGCGGCGTCTTCTTCCACACCGACTGGCCCCAGGAAGGTCGCCCCGAAGAAAAGGCATAATCGCCTTCACACAATTGATCTCAAAAAAACGACCTCGTCATCACCGGCGAGGTCGTTTTCTATTTATCCCTCTCAAACCGCTTGCGGTTTAGCGCGACATTGCCACACGACATACCCAATTCCATAAAAAAAGCACACGCGCGATACGTGTGCCTTTTTTATTTTGTGATATTCAATCAGAGGATCGAATCAGAATTCCATCGGATTATCTGCGTAATCCTTGAGGAACTGGTGATCAGCCTGGTTGGTGTAGGCAGCTTGTGAGGTGGTGCTGCAGCCGCTCATGGCAAAGAGCAGACCAGCGGACAGAACGATAGCGATAACGAGTTTGAACATGGCGTTTCTCCTTTGTACTCCAAAATCTTTTCGCGGTAACAGCATGCTTGAAAAACTGGAACCGCCGAGGTTATATTCCAGAATATCTCCAAAAAACGCTCAGGCCAACAGAATTGTCAAACAATCTGACCACGCGTGCAGTCTGTAACGTTTGGGCGTTTTACTCATCCTCGTAGATCATGATGGTTTTGAATTGGACCTGCGTACTGCCGTCTGCATCGTCATCTGCCACGAAACAGAGGTTGCTCATGGTGCCCGTATAGAACTGCCCCACTGGTATTCGGCAGGTCATCACGCCACTGGTATAGGTGTTGGTATCCTGAACCATGCCGGTCCAGGCTTGTGTGCCACCGAGTTGGAAGCAGCGGACCGCATTGCCATGGAGATTGTCTTCATCCAAACCGATGCCGATGATCTCACCGACATCTGTTGCAGAGACTTCAAACTCAAGGATGGTCTTGTGCGTAACGGTGTATGCCAGCGGGATGCGTTTCCAGGCATTGCCGGTCAGCTCAACTGTCAGACCACCTTCGGTGACTGTTGCGTTGGTTGGCTTGCCACCTGCACCGTCCTGATCCGCACTGTAGGAAACGATGGTGTAGTCATCCATATCCACCATGACGCCATCGGTGCGTGCGTTGTTGTCCCAGTTGAGATTCTCCGTGAGGCTGGTGACGATGGGCATGTCGGGGTAGGCCATCGTGGTGAGTTTGATGTCATCGACGATACTGTATTCATTGCCACGAACATAGACACGCGCGAAGCTGGCAAAATCGGTGTCGGTCACGCTGAGTTTTTCCTGGCCGTTAACATAGACAGTAATCAACCCCGTGCTGGCGTCCCAGGTCATGTCGATCTG
>JBICHS010000553.1:0-8958 GCA_043101135.1 Phycisphaeraceae bacterium JB051 | reverse complement strand
AAACTCAACTTTGAATTAACCTGTAATGACGAGCCGATCCTCTGCGATCCATTAATCTCTGAACGTTCGCATGATCGTAACCTTGTCACCGTCGACGGACATACCCAACAGCAATGTAACGGCAAAGCCCTGCACGTTGATGTCGAAAACGGTAAACGCCTGCAGGTTGTCTCCGCGCTCGGTGGTCTGGGTGAGATCCCCGATCGCCCGGTGTTCCACGACCCCCGATCTGAAGTCGGATACTGGTGTACACGCTATGACGAATGCTTCCCCGGCTTGGCAAGACATCGTCGAACCCTGCTCTTTGCCGATCGACGTTACTGGATCATCCGCGATACGCTCGTTTCACTGGACGACCAACAGCACGAATACCAATGGATGTTCCATAGCTTCGGCAACGCAATTGGCATCGGCAAGATGACTGAACGTGTCGAACACACCTACGACGTCAAACGTCTGTATTGGAGTGAACGCCCACAACCCGAACGTCGTCTGACCAACCGACACCCGTTGGAGCAGGCAGGGCGGTTGCAGTTTGTCAGTGACAAGGCTGCAGCAGACTTGTTGATGGTTGGCGTGAACATGAACGTGCCCGAGTCGGTGGACCTCTGGCAGACCTCGGCCAAGCATCACTTCATCGGGACACCCGAAGGTGGTGACGGTATCGGTACCGCGCCCTTGACCGGCAGCTGCTTCAAAGTCACCGGCAAGGATGTTGCACTCGTCACTGTCATCGACGCACGACCGACCGGCAAAGACACACACGTCCAGTCCGTCCAAACGCTGGCAACAAACGGCGTCGACGGGCACCTGTTGCAAATCCAAACGGCAACAGGAACCGACATCATCCAGATCAATGAATCGGATCAGTCGTTGGAACTCGATGGCAAAAACATTGTTCCCGGTTTCGATCTGCAATAAACACACCGAGCAGAATCCATTCAAACAACACCCCAGCCGTGTCCCGATCAGGACGCGGCTGTTTTTTGTCACACTCCCCAAAGCCGTGTCGCTCCCGCGGCACGGGTTCCCTTGACTATGGCGCGACACATATCTTGGGAGCCCAGATGATCATCGCATGCCAGCGTTAACAAGAATTAATCTCCACCTTCCGTCACTCCCGCGCCCCAGAAAGCAGGAGTCCAGTGAGATCTGCAAGCGTCTTCAGAATGCCACTGGATTCCCGCCTGCGCGGGAATGACGAATCATGCGATGATATGGAAAATATTTTTTTTAACGGCTCAAATCTCACTATCATCTCAAATTTTTCCCTCGCCATCTTGACCTTGACGCCATCCCATGCATATACTTTGCACACGTGTGCATTAGTGTAAAATGTCGTGTTCATGATTCGGTTCGTACGCGTTAAATCACAGAAACAGGGAGTCCCCATGGCCATATCTCCACGTACCGCCTGCTGCTGGTTACTCAGCATCTTTTTGGCAGTGACCAGTGCGGCGCATGCTCAATCGCTATTGCCCGATGTGGCTCCTCCCTTTAAGGCGTCCGGTACTGATGTCCAAAAGCCGGTGCTCAAGGTCGGATCGTTCGTCAAAGATGACAAGGCATTCGATTGGCCTGTCTTCACGGCAGGCAACAAGGCTGTGAGTGTGCGTGGACATGTGGGGCGTTACCTGACCGATCGTGATCAGCGGTTCTCACTGCTGGTTGATGGTCGTGTGATCATGAACATCCAGTTCTGGGGTTCTGCCAGTGGTCCGACCGGTTCGGGATATCCGTTTAAAGGGATTGCTGATGGACCTGCCAAATTGCTCATCGACAAGCAGGCTCAAACCATCACTTACCGTAAACCCTATCTCCTGCCGGATGGCAAAAAAGCGGTGTACACGCAAACGCTCAAACAAGGTGATGAGAGCAAACTCATTATGTCATGGGATATGGGTATCACGCAGGAGCAACTTAAAGACTACGGCAGGACGATCACCCTCGCACCGTGGTTGATCTTCTCCAAGCATTACCGCGATCAACCCATCACCGTTAACGGCAAGGCGATCACCTTTGAATCCGCAGACCAACTCACCAAAGAGCAACGCCTTGTCACGCAAGGCAATGATCTGAAATTAACCTATGCCCCCAATGATCCGTTACAGCAATTCACGGTGACGACCTCAGAGTATCTGAGCTTTAACATGCGTGAAAGTAATCTCAAGCCCGGCAGTGATCGCTATGAAATGATCATTCGAACGAATAACCGCCAACCGCGTGCGCAGGACTCACTGGTCATTGATCTGGGCATGACCGCCAAGTCCGACAAACAAGCACAGTCACCCATCGCAAGCACTGACTTCTGGGGCAATGATCGTTTGTACTTTCAAAAGCCCATCACGCGAAACATCATGCCCAACCCGAGTTTTGAACAAGGCCTTCGATATTGGAAATGGTGGTGGGGCGGTGCCCGGTATGTTCCCACGGATGTGCAGGCCTACAACGTCTCCAACGACGGGTACCTTGGCAAGCAGTGTCTACTCATCAAGCCCGCGCCTTCGCGTCAGGCCATGATGTCATTCTCCATCCCCGTCAAGAAAAACCAAACCTACACCATCAGTTGCTATGCAAAGTCTGACACGGCGGGGCAACATTTTGGCTTTGGTGCATTCAGCCCATTGCGTGGCAGTGAGTATAGTTGGCAGAACGGCTTTAAAACCAAATTCCAAACCAGCACGGAATGGAAACGTTACAGCTTTGTTTACAACTCCGATCACCTTGCAATTAATCTGTTACTCACCGGTACATCAGGCAATCTCTGGATCGATGGCATACAAATCGAGGAGGGCGATCAACTCACCGATTTCACCTGCCCGGATGTGGAAGGTTGGTTGTTAACCAGTGATCCGGATAATGCGTTTGAAGTTGGCCAACATCTTGATGCCCGTTTGGCAATGTCAGGTAAACCGGGCATGACCGGGCAGGTGAAACTTGCTTTGGAGAACGTCTTCAAGGAAGTTCTCTTTACGGATGATCTGAGTTTTACACTGGATACCAAGGGCCAAACCGTTCTGCCTTTGAATCTCAAACAGGAGCAGATCGGCCAGGGCGTCTTTGTTCTCAAAGCAACCTACACCACATCATCACAGCAAACCTACACGGACTTTTACCGTCTGGATGTGATGACCTCGCTGAAGAATCAACGCCCGTCCAAGAACCTATACGGCTCATTGACACATGCCTTTCGAAACACGCGAACGCATGACACCTTGGCACGATATCAACGCTGGGGCTTTGGTTCGACAAGCTACAGCAGTCACTATCAAATCGAGCATGACCTGTTGCAGCAGTATGGGATTGATAATCTCCTTGCCATTGCTTCGGATGTGGTTCAAGGCGAGCAACGTGAGCTACTTCGCAGTATCAAAAAGAGCATGTCCGAGCCCCCAGCCGACTTAGCCAAGCGCGTTGAGCAGGCTGCGTATGATGCTGCCAAACTCCGACCGTGGGTTAAAAATTGGGCGCTGTGCACGGAAGTCGAAGGCGCACCGATACTCAAGCAAAAACGGTTCAAGGAATTTTCTGAGCTGATTCAGATTCCTTCGTATCACGGCTTCAAACGTGCCAACCCTGACATCACGGTTTATCCCGATGGTGGCACGTCCGGCTATTCCATGACGCGTGGTTTTCATGAGATGGAGGCATATCTCAAGCAAAGTCGTGGCAAGGTCAAGTGGGATGCCATTGCGGTTCACCCGTATTGGAATCTCGATGGATCAGCTGGGACCAATGACTGGGATGCTGAGACGCAGCGGCTCAAGCAACAGATGCTGCGCAATGGTTACGACGAGAACACGCCAATCGATTTTACCGAGTGTTTCAACATACTCCCGACAGATATACCTGAATGGGGAGCGGATGGTTGGGGCGATTCCTATCTCTCGGGCATCCCGACATACAACTGGGGCTGGCGTGAATACATGCATGCCACGTGGGTGTGTCGCATGTTCGTGATGAGTTTGAAACATTGGCCGCAGCTTCGTTCAACCAACATCTGGATGGCAAGACCTTATCTGGATTTTTACCTTTCCCCGTGGGCAATGTGCAAAATCCCCAACACGCTTGGGCATTTACTTCCCAAGCCCAAGTTCATTGCTGACATCCGGCCGATGGGTGGGATTCGTGGCTATGCGTTTGAGAATGAGCAGGGCCAACCGGTCATTGCGATCTGGTGTGCGATTGATCGTGTTGAAGATGGTTTGGATCATGGCCCGCAGATTCACGTTGATTTTCATGGCATGTCCCCGCAGTTCATGGACATGATGGGTAACAGTCGTAAGGCTCCGATGGAAGACGATAAAGCCGTGTTGCAACTTTCCCCCGCGCCGATTTTTATCATCGGTCAAAAGGGGCAGACCCAGCAGTTGGTCAATGCCATGAACCAGGCGGATGTCATAGGTGGCAGTAACACACTCAACGTCGCTGTCGTCCCCGAGCTTGATGGACATGTGAAACTGGAATTGAAAAACCAGACCAACCGTCAACTCACTGGCAAGGTACAACTCAGCGATCAACTGATTCCCTACACCGTTCCTGCCAAGCAAAATCAGAGGTATCAAATCAACGTGCCTGCTGCTGATTCGTTTGGCAAGATGTTCACATGGTCAGATCAAATTCACGTCAAGCAGGATGCCGGCCCAGCTTTCAATGTGCCTTGGAATATGGGATATTTCTACATCCCGCGTACTGACAGTCCTCTGCCTGCAGATCCTGCTTCACCGTTGTGGGACAAAATCCCTGCCATCGCCATGGACAATGTCTTTGTGCAGAAGCTCAACAAGAATGAATCGCCATTCAAGCATGGCTACAAGGGTGATCTGGATGTGACGTATCAGTTGGCATGGGACAAGGATCATCTTTACCTGCGGATTCATGCCGTGGATGATGTGGTGCATCTGACTGAAGCATCGCGTTGGAATCCCAATCAGTTGTACATGCATGACGGTTGTGTGGAGTTGTACTTTGACACCACTGCTAACGGCAGAACCAATCAGACCAAAGGCTTTGATCTGGATGACTACCGTTATGATTTTTACGCAGGCAATGTTAAAGCAACGGATGGCCCGGGGACGGTTGTGCGATTTTATGAGCCGAACATGCAATATGCCGGCGGTTTGGACATGCCCACCAAGGAAGAAGCGTCACGCGGCGTGACCTGTCAATACCAACGGACAACCGATGGTTACAGCTATGTGATGATCTTCCCGGCTCGCTATCTCGAACCACTTCGTTTTGAGAAGGGGTACAAGGCCGGCTTTGGGATTTACATTCATGACATTGATGATGACCGACCCTGGCCACGCAAGGGAGCGACTTTGGCGACCGAGAAAGCAATGCACTGTGATCGTCGCCCGCATCTCTGGCCGGTGATGGTGTTCGGGGAGTGATTGAAATTTCAGCTGGTTGTTGAAGCAATATTCAAGATGACAAAGGCGGGTGACGGACGTTGCCTGCCTTTGTTGTGTTTGTGTGACTGAGCAAACAAAGCCGTGACTTTCCTGAGTCGCGGGTTGTCTTGTGGAAAAGGTGATTAAGGCAACTCGTGCCGCGGGAGCGACACCGCTTTGGTAGGAATGTCAGATGATTGATGATGTTGATTGATTACGGCCCGCACGCGGTATCGCCTGCCACCCATTGCCCGGTGACGGTGACGGCGGGGCAGGACTCGGTTTTGTTTTTGAGCAATTTGAGAATCATTTCCGCGCCGAGTTGGCCGATGTGGTAACGGTCATTACTCACATGTGCGAGTCCTGGCAAGGCGATGCGGAGGTCTTCGGTCATATCACAGCTTGCGATGCCGATTTTTTTGCCAACGGGTAAGCCCATGATGCCGCATTTACGGATGATGCGTGCCACGTCGTGAGGCCCGTCGACGATTAGCCCCGCCGGTTCCTGCCAGAGATTTGTTAACAGCTGCGAGGAGATTGGTGTGCTCCAGTGTGGGATATGAACATGTTCGAGTTCAACCCCATTTTTTTTGCAGGTTTTCTTGATGCCGTTGAATCGTGCATCATGACTGAAGTGTCGATTGTTTTTCATGTAACTTGCAAGCACACTCAAGAACTTGATCTTGGGATACTTCAGGGCGAGCATTTGCTCTGCCGCCAGTTGGCCAACCTTTTCTTCATCACGATAAACACAGGCCTGCGTCTCCTTGTGATTGGAATCAAGCCACACACAGCGGGGCACGAGTTTTTTGACGACCTTGACCAGATTCTCCGGCAGGGCGTCAAGGCAAACCATCCCATCAAGCATCTTTTCACGAAACACACGTGACTGGATCGGCGCATCATCATGAATGTCACTGATGCGAATCAAAGACAGCACATAGCCAGCCTGTTCCAGAGACTGGTTAATACCTTGGAGTATCTCGAAAGATGCTGGGTAATGCAGCGGATGGTCGGGGTTGTTGAGCAGTAGTGCGCCGATGTGATAGGTTTTGTCGGACTTGATACGCCGAGCCGCCGCGTTGGGCACGTAGCCCATCTCCTGAGCTTTTTTAATGACACGATCACGCGTTTCTTCTTTGAAGAGTTGCCCTTTGCCGTTGAGAATACGGCTGACCGTTGGCCAGGAAAGCCCGGTTTCGTTGGCAATGTCTTTGATGGTTACGCTCATGAACGTCTCGTGTCAGTTGTCGTTTTTATCCTGTTGCACACGTGTAAATTGTATGCGGATCAGTTCATCTTTCAAAGTCGAAGGTTGATTGGTCGACCATTTGCATTGTTTATGGATAGGACCATGCCGATCGGCTACATCCGCTGCTCAATCAGCGTCGCACAGTCATGAAGCATTTTGAAAATCCCAGCGGTGCGGGGCTTGTCGGTTCGAGCATGTGGGACATAGCAGCCAAGTGATGCGACCGCTTCGTTGCCTGTGGTCATGATGGGGACCGCCAACGCCATGTACCCGCCATGCACATCACAGCAACCGCCATGTAGCCGAATCTTCTTAAGTTCGGTTGCAAGTTTGCTGCGTGATGCTTCACACTCTGGCCAATCTTCAGGAGACGGTAAGCCATTGGTTTGGATATATGCATCCAGTTGCTTGTCGGTGAACCATGCCAGGATCGCGCGCGTGGTTCGCATCTGATATGCCTTTTCATTCGCAGCCCATTTGGGATCGACCAGGTCGTCTTTGTCTGCCTGGCATCGCAGGAGTTCCACGCGCCTGTTTCGAATCATGGTCACCAATAGCAAACTTTCACCAAGGTCCCAAACCGTCTGGCGAATCAACGGCTCACTGACTTCACGCAGCTTCCGCAACACACCTTCACTGCGAAACAGGCGCGTGCAGCGATCGCCTTCGCGGTAATGCCCGTGACTCACTCGACTGGCGTAGCCACACGACTCCAACGTCCGCAGCAGATTCCGTGCTGTCACCGGCAAAATGCCCGTCGCCTTGGAGATCTCCGAGAGCGTCAGCGTCTTGTTCTCCAGTGTCTGACTGGTGAGCAGTTCCAGAATCGCAAACGCCTTGACCACGGATTTAACTGGCTGAAATTCCATCGCATTTCCAATCTCAAAATTCAGCAATGATGAATATGGTGGTTATTGTGCCCTGTTTAGGCGGTATTGTGGTGTAAAAAATGTAAAATTATTGAATATTGGGCTTTTCTTTCACTTGGGCATGGCTATAACTACGCCGAGTCTCAGGTCCCCAATATCTATGCAATTGAATTTGGAAAGAGCAAACCAAGATGACACAGACCCTAACCGATCAGCACAGTGATGCCATGAGTGATGGCTATTGGAAACGATGGAATGACGATGTGCAGGCCCGCATCGACAGGGATATTGAAGCCAACCGCAAGGCCGACGCGGTCGTGAAGCTGGGTAAGGCGACGGCGAATGCCGACGTGAAAGTCGAGCAGCTTTCACACGATTTTATCTTCGGTGCCCACCTGTTTAACTTCAATCAACTCGGTTCAGATGAACGCAATCAGAAGCACCAGGATCTCTTTGGCACATTATTCAACTCAGGCACCATTGCCTTCTATTGGAAGAAGCTTGAACTTGAAGAAGGTAAGCCCCGCTTCGCAGGCGAGTATCGCGATACGGCTGAATATTGGAACACCGTCACCGACCCGAAAAATGAGCCGCATTGGCGCCGCCCAGCCACCGACCCTGTCGTTGCGTTCTGTGAACAAAAAGGTATCCGTCTGCATGGTCATACCATCGTCTGGGGTAATGCCCGTTGGCATATGCCCGAATGGTTGACGCGAAAAATGCCTTATCCATTTGGTAATCAGATTCCTGAGTTTTGGAACGAAAGTGATTCGAACATCGCCAAACTCACTGAAGCCTTCACGGGCAAACAGCTCGAAGCGATGTTCCCCCAATACACGCGGCAACTCAATGACGCGATGGCAAAGCGCATTGCTGACATCGCGCTGCGATACAAAGGACGCCTGCATAGCTGGGATGTCTGCAACGAATCGGCAACCGACTTTGGGCGGGGCCTGATGATCCCGTCTGAGGGGATATGCAAGAGTCACTATGGGCCGATGCCCGGCGATTATACGTATCGCTCCTTCAAAATGGCGGACGCCTATTTTCCCAAGGATGTCAAGCTTAACATCAACGATTACAACCTCAGCGAAGACTACGTCAAACAAGTCCAAGACCTTCAGCAGCGTGGCTGCAAGATCGACATCATGGGGGCGCAGATGCACTTGTTTGACCCACAGATTTGTGCAGACATTGCAGCAGGTGTCAGTGATCGACAATCGCCTGAGAGTATCTGGGAGACGATGGGGCGTTTGAGCAAGGTGAACCTGCCGATCCATCTCAGCGAAATCACCATCACCGCGCCCAACAACGACCAACGCGGCCAAGCCATTCAGGCAGTCATCACACGCAACCTGTATCGCCTGTGGTTCAGCATCAAGAATATGATGGGCATTACCTGGTGGAACACCGTCGATGACTGTGGTGCCCCCGGTGAGCCCAG
>JBICHS010000552.1:0-6282 GCA_043101135.1 Phycisphaeraceae bacterium JB051 | reverse complement strand
CAAGAGGATCATGTATTTGAGATAAAGCGAATTTTCAGGTGATATTTTTCGCTGGGTTATCAGACAGTGTGATGTTTGTAGGGGTTGAGTGGATCGTGATGCAGCAACGAGCTGTTTCGACGATCCTGTTGGTTGTTGGTGTACGTTTTGGAAAACGACTTATTCAGGTTTCATGTGAATCAACACTTTACCCTGTCGCGTGCCGAGGATGGTTGAGCGGGTTGCGTTGTCCGCGGCACTTTGCCATTGCCATTGGTCGATCAGCTGATCGTGCGTGACGGTGATCAATTGCTTACCGTCCTGTTTTTTGAGCTGAATCTGTCCTTTGCCACCCCATGGGAAATACACACTGGCCAGGTAAACTTCCGACGCATACTTGGTCAGTTGCAGTTGCCGATACCCCAGCAGCTTGCCTTTGTGGTCCGCGGTGGCATTGACGATTTGCTGTTTCCAACCCGCATGTGAAAGTGGGGCGACAGCAAAGGCGCACGAAGCGTTTTTGTGTGACAGTGTGTATTCAAAGTGATTCGCATCATTTGCCAGTAAATCATTGCCCTGCATCAGCCATGTGATGTTCACAGGCTTGGGGGCCTGGATGTGATCCAGAACCAGGACATACTGTCCTTTGACCCAGAAAAGACTTCGACGGTACCGCTGCAAAGCCGGGCGGGATTCGTAGGTTTTGGGATCATCAATTTCAAGATACGAACCGGCAGCTTCGCCTTCGACAGCGATGACGTCGTCGGTCTGCTGCCAGGCAGTGATGTAGGCCATGTCGGACATGTCGATATCACCGACTGCAGGTTGGGTCCAGACCACGTTGTCCCGCCGCCCGGGGACGCGTTGTCCCATGCCGTTGATCAGGATGGTGTTGTGGTTTTGAGACTGCTTGTGTTTGGAGTAGCGATCGGTCTGCGCCAGGTAATCACCGTCTTTGAAGATGACAAAGCTGTTGGCGTCCGGATCATCATGTGCCACATTGATGTAACAGAATTCGTTTTGGTTCCGAAATTCGTTGAGCGTATAGCCACCGAAGGGCCCGCATTTGAACATACCTGCGACATCGCCTTTTTCCCAACCATCGCGCATCAGGGCGATGCCCACATCATCAAAAAGTTTGGCTTGATCCCGTTCAAGTGACAGATCACTGCTGAGTGTTTGACCACGCCAGAAGATACCGAACCAGCTGGGTTCAAATGAACGTGGGTAGGTTTTGATGGTTTGATCCAGCTGTTTCTGGATACCTGCCTGCTGATGTTTGGTAGCCGCTTGATAGATTGCCAGGGAATAGGCCGAGAATCCGCCCCCCGAGTCACCGTAGTCAATGAGCTTGTGCGTGCCGGGCAATTGGCAGTACATCAGAAACTCACCGAAATGTTTGAAAAAGGGAAGGTCCAGATAGTGGGTGTCAAGGCAGCGGTCTGAGGCCTGCATCATCAAGGTAAGTTGCGTCGTGCCGAAGATCAGGTAGGTGGGCGACTCATGGGACGTGCCGTCTTTTGGCAGCCACCTGGCAAGCCATGCGACATCGTCGGTGATTTGTTTGAGCAGCCACTGTTGTTCGACTGAGCCATCGTATGCTGCCAGCGCCGCCATGAGTGCCCCTGCGGTTCGGTGCCAGTGATGGTTGTTGTGCGGGTCATTTTGCCAGTAATGGGGCCCGGGGTTTTTCCGCAGGTGCCCGCCGTAGTACATCGCCCGCGCATGATGCCAGAGCTTGGCCTGAACCTGATCGCGTAACGTCGGTTCAAGTTCGTTGTACAAACTGTCGAAGGCAAAGGCCATCCCCATCATGATATGGGCAGCACTCATACCACTGTCGATTTCGTAGGTGGTCTCCCAGTGTTTGAGGTTGGCAAAAAAACGAATGTAGTCAACGGCTTTGGCAAGTGACTGTTGCTCGCCGGTGATCAGGTAATGCAATGTCACATTCGGTAAACGCCAGTAGGCATGACGTTGAGCATCCGTACCATCTGTCAGAAAACGCCTGTGATCAGGGACCTTGCAGGATGGCAGGTAATGAACCATGCCGTCGCGGAGAATGCGATTGTTCGGATCATTGAAGGTTTGACGAAAAGTTTGGATATCGTCTTGGCCGAATAGAAGTCGCGGCCGCGTGACCATCACCTGGGCATTGACCTTCACCGGCAAGCCATCAAGTTTGGGGTCTGTCGTTGGCAGGAATTTGAGTGCCTGCTCATCCGATTGAGCCGACGCTTGGGCTTGTTTGATGTCAAACCTCACGTCATCAATCCAGATCACCGTGTTCTTGTCCGGCGTTTGATCACCGAGAAACACAATGTGACTGATCCCTTTAAGTGTGACCTTGGCCGCGTTGAAGCGGCTGCGTTTGGCGTTGACATTCTTGCCATCACATAAAATCGATAGACCGTCTTGATCAAAACGCATCGTCCATTGACGCCACTTGGCCTGACGGTTGATGCCCAGGTATTGCACCTGTTGCCAGGGTTGGCGTTTGAGCTTGCGGTTCACAGAGCCAGCAGCATATGTCTTTTCTCCGCTCAGATACGGTGCGTAGATCGCGCCCACGAGAACATGATTGCCTTGGCTGTCGCGAACGCCCCAAAGTGGGCCGGCCTGCCGACGTTTGGGATGGGCTGACGCGCTGGCATCATCGTAGACCCAGAAACTCACACTGCCTTGACCGTTATCCATCTTCACCGGGATGATCAACTCATCGCCTGCAGCAAGTTTGACTGACTGGCCTTTGTCGCCATGAAACTGCTGTTGATCAAGTGTCGGCTGTCCCACGCGCTGGACGGATTCAATGTCCGACGAAGTGTCAAAATTCAAATGCGTTTGGGCGCTTGCCAAAGTGGTCGAGCACAACACAAAGCAGCAGGTCAGTAGGGAAAAGGTCAACTGGCGTAGCATGAAAAGTTCCTTGATCATGAATGCGTCGATGGATCATAGTGGTTAAAAAATCAAATATCAAAGGTTTGATAAGAAAATTTCAGAGTGTTCGCAACAGCAAAAAGTAACGGTTGGTGGATTCGTCATTCTTTGGGACTCAAAGGCTATCGCCTGATTTGACATCTGCCTGGTGGTCTTGGGTAGCGACGTTTGAAGGTGTTATCGCGTGGAGTTTCGTGCGAAAAGTTCTGGTTCGAAGACCTGTGACGCAACGGTGGCTTGGCGGGTGATGATTTGGTTGAGCATGTCAACTGCTGCCTTGCCGCGGCGCATTGGACATTGACCGATGGAACTGAGCGTAACGGGTTGGAATTGGCAATAAGGTGAGTTATCAATGCCGATGACACGCACGTCTTGCGGGACTTTGTAGTCATGGTCCATCAATGCAGCGAGGATACCTGTTGCACTCTCGTCACACTCGGTGGCGATGCCGTCGAACGTCATGCCTGACGCGATGAGTTGCTGTGCAGCCTGGTAGGCATTTTCAAATGACCAACCGCAGTCGATGATTTGTTGATCGCTGGTGGTTTTGCCATGTTGCTTCATTGCTTTGATAAAGCCCTGGGTTCGTTCACTGATGTGGTTACCGATGTAGACAAGGTTTTGACAGCCTTGTTCAAGCAGGTGGGTGGTTGCCAATTCCGCGATGCGTGTTTCGTCGATGCCGACGTTGGGGATTTTCAGATCGGGGATCGGGGCAGGGTGAATCGAAACAATGGGAAAGTGGCTTGAGACAAGTGTTCGGATATCCTCAGCCAATTCCGGGTGCGCCAGACCTGCAATGATGATGCCGTCCATGGTGCCTGGGTGATAGTTTTTGATACTGGCCCGAAACTCATCCGCGTTTTGATAGAACGTGAGTGTCTGACTTTGGTGACTATCCGAGCAGGCTTGGGAAATGCCCAGGAGCATGGCTTCAACGAGCCCGGTGCCGGGTCTCCCGAAGTGGTGCATCATCACGCCAATGACATTATGCCTGCCACTTCGCAGTGCTTGTGCGGAAAGATTTTTGCGATATCCCAAGTCCTGCGCAGCTTTGCGAATGGATTCCACCACATGCTGCTTGGCACCACTGGTCCCCATGCGATTGTTGAGCACTTTGGAGACCAGTGAAATGGATAAGTCGCAGTGATCGGCAATGTCTTTTAGTGTCACCATCTCAAATGATCATCCGGTTCAGACATGCTGTTGGTCAGTGTACAAGTCAATTGGGGTGTGAAATCTTACCTGTATCATGCTACTGATTCCTGTGGTCTCTGTCGATGTCGCAGAACGCTTACAAGCCAATGGGGATGTGTTTAATACAGCCACCATTGCCAGGGGTTGTGTGGGCGGCTTGGGTACATTTTCAAATCCACCGGCTGCATTGTCTTGGCATGCCCATCGTTGAAAACAAAGTTGGCATTACCCTTGGCGGTTTCGGCGGTCGACGCTGCCGTATTGCTGGCCGTCGTGTTGTGACGCAGACCAACATACCCACCGCCTGTGAGGTTCACCGTGCTAGACACCGCGGGATAACTGCCCGATGAGCTAAGCTGCCCGGAACTCATGTAGACGTTGTGCAGATACCCATCCGTGGAACGCGCCAGTTGGATGTTGCCCGGGTTCACATCGCCGTAGAGCATGATGTCTGAGGGGATTGGGATGTTGTTACGGTTGAGTTTGGCATGTTGCTTTTGCCCCAGTGATCCATTCATCGCATAGGACGGCCCCTTGCTGTCCAGAATATCAAACGAGATCGACGGGCAGGCGGCAGCACTGTTGACATCTTTGTAAAGCACGTTGTACGCAGCGTTGGGCTTGCCAATGTAGTTCTTCAGACGGTAGGTCCAACGGACGTTGTAGGGATTGACGCCTGTGGAGGGAATGGTGATGTAATCATCAAAATCGTCAGCGTACATCGCGCCCGCAACGCCGAGTTGTCTGAGATTGGATAGACACTTGGTGGACATGGCTGCGGCTCGGGCGGACTGCAAGGCAGGCAGCAAAATGGCAATGAGCAGGGCAATGATCGAGATCACGACCAATAACTCAATGAGTGTGAAACCGGCCATGTTACGCGGCGATCGGAGCGTTGTCTTTGTGTGCATCCTGACGAACTTTCTTTTTTGAGTCACATGGGCACGGTTGTCGTGCATGGTCGATGAAAAGTCGAAAAAGCGTCGGGTTAATACTAGGCGGGGTCAAATTATGTGTCAATCAAACCTTTGATTTTTATTTTGACGCGATAAATACGCCTGTCATGATGAAGAATCAATCAACACCCCAAACGGTCTACGCGCATTAAAAAAGGCTGCACCTGGGGAAGATGCAGCCTTATCAAGTGGGATCGCGATGATCGTAATCAATCATCCAAAGCGGGGGTGATCTGTTGGTTGATCTGCGGGTAAACCGCCAAAGCGTGTTCGCGTGCTTCGGTGACCAGTGGTTGGCAGTTGTCAAAGCGGATGAGCTTGATCAGTAAATCAATGCTCTTACTTTCACCAAGCTGCTGTAAATGCTCACGCACAATCTCCGGCGAATGACGGAGGTGGGCATGCGCCACCAAACCCACCAGCTCCGTCACCGGGATCAAATCAAAACCGCTGTCACGCTGACGCGTCTTGTTCAGGGCATCGTCTGCCTTGGGCAACCAGTTGGCAGGTTCAGCTAACTCACCTGTGAAGATGCGGTCGTAAACATGCGTCGCAAGGTTGTTCAGACAGTAGCTACTCACACGCACCGGCGAAGGCACACGCTGATCGGAGCTCTGACGCTTGACCCAGTTCAGATAGGTCTGCGTCGCATCGTCATTTTTCAACGCGTAAGCCGCTTCGGACAGTCGGCTCAGTTCAGTCACATAAAGTTCACTGTCCAGAATATGTCGCCCAGCAACGAGCACGTTAAGCTGCGCCATCACGCCGGGCAGTGAGTCGGGATCAAGTAGATCACAAACCACACGGCTGCCGTTGACGACAAGGCGCATGTCACATGTCGCTGAGCCGTCATAGTCACAAAGGTCAACGAGCAGTTTATGCAGGTCTCGTGTGAGTGTGTTGCCTTGATGCTCGGTGACAGCATCCTTGACGAAATCCAGGAAGCGTGATTCGACATCATCAATATCAATGTCCTGGGCGATACCTTCACCAAAGTCATTTTCAATCAGTCGACCGGCAGCGACGCGGACGATGGCAAGGATCTCCGTGCCGATGCGGCGGTAGAGATTGGCCTGGTCGTCGTTTGTTTCGCTGACGAGCAGTTGATGATTGGTCTGCAGGTCTTGATGCAGGGCGTTGAGTTGGTCCTGAAGTTTGGGTTTGGCGTCAGTCATGGTTGCAGGCTGCCGTTTGGCTCGCAGATGTTGGATCG